>DATDMX010000380.1:0-2213 GCA_036518575.1 Geobacteraceae bacterium
CCGGTGGCGCGGGCGTAGCCGTCAGCGGCGTGGACACCCGCCTGCTCGTGGCGCGGCAGAATGTGACGGATCTCCTTGAAGTTGAAGAGCTCGTCGTAGATATTGATGACCGTCCCGCCGGGGTAGCCGAACATCGTGTCGACACCCTCCAGCTTGAGGCATTCGAGCAAAATTCGTGCACCGTTCATTTTCATAGGACCCTCCAGGAAACAATCTGTAGCCGCAGATTACACCGATTATACGTTTATTCCGCCGTGGTCACCGCTCCCGTGTACGCCGACGTGACCACCTTGGCATAGCGGGCAAGCCAGCCGCTCTTGATCTTGGGTTCCGGCGCCTGCCATGCGGCCCGCCGAGCGGCGAGCGTCGCGTCGTCGATGAGAAGTTCCAGTTTGCGGCCCGGGATGTCGAGGCGAATCCGGTCCCCGTCTTCGACGAGGGCAATGGGCCCCCCCTCGGCGGCTTCGGGCGAGATGTGTCCGATGCACGGCCCACGGGTGCCGCCCGAGAAACGGCCATCGGTGATGAGCGCCACCGAGTCGCCGAGACCAAGCCCCATGAGGGTTGCGGTGGGAGCGAGCATCTCCCGCATCCCCGGCCCGCCCTTCGGCCCTTCGTAGCGGATCACCACCACGTTCCCGGCCGTGACCTGTCCGCCCATGAGAGCGGTCATGGCCGCTTCTTCCGAGTCGAAACAGCGGGCAGTCCCCTCGAAGTGCATCATGGCTGCCGATACCCCCGACTGCTTCACCACAGCGCCCTTGGGCGCGAGGTTTCCGAACAGAACGGCGATCCCGCCTTCAGGTTTTATCGGGTTGGTAAGGGGATGGATCACGTCTTCGTCCACCTTGTTGATGGTGGCAGCCAATTGGAGCGTCGAAAGCCCCATGACCGTCGGATTGTCCTTGATTTTATCGCCGAGCTGTTTCAGGACGCCGATTACCCCGCCGGCCGCATCCAGGTCCTCCATGAAGTACTCGCCAGCCGGGTTCATGGACGAGAGCTGGGGGGTTTCCTTGGCGAGGATATCGAAGGTTTCGAGCGGTAGATCCACGCCGGCCTCCCGGGCGATGGCGAGAAGGTGGAGAACGGTGTTCGAGGACCCGCCGAGGGCGAGGTCGACGCGAATGGCATTCTCGAAGGCCGCACGCGTCATGATCTGACGCGGTGTCACGTTGTTGTTCACGAGTTCGACGATCTTCTCGCCCGATGCGAAGGCGATGCGCCGTTTGAGGGCGGAAACCGCCAGAGCCGTACCGCATCGGGGGAGGCTCATGCCGAGGGTTTCGGTGAGAATCGCCATGGTGTTGGCGGTGAAAAGCCCCTGGCACGATCCCATGCCGGGGCAGGCATTGTCTTCGCAGACTTTCAGTTCCTGCTCGTCGATGACCCCGGCCTTGTAGCGGGCCATGGCCTCGAAGGTGTCGGTGACAAAGGAATACTTGCGACTGCCATCACCGCGGCCGGAAAGCATGGGCCCAGCGGTGACGACGATGCAGGGGATGTCGAGGCGGGCCGCTGCCATGAGCATGCCCGGGGTGATCTTGTCGCAGTTGGTGAGAAGGACGAGACCGTCGAGACGATGGGCCTCGGCCACCGATTCCACCATGTCGGCGATGAGCTCGCGGGTGGGAAGGGAATAGTGCATCCCCTTGTGTCCCATGGCGATGCCGTCACAGACGCCGGGAATACCGAAGAAGAAGGCGTAGCCGCCACCCGAGTGGATTCCTTTCTCGATGAAGCGTTCCAGGTCCCTCATGCCCACATGACCCGGGATGAGGTCGGTGAAACTCGTCGCCACCCCGATGAACGGTTTTGACATGGCGCTTTCGGGTACGCCGGTCCCCTTGATGAGGGCCCGGTGGGGCGTTCGCTCGAGTCCTTTTTTTATCGTGTCACTGCGCATCTTCTTGCCTCGCTGCCTTGGTTGTTTTCCCGGGAAGGCCCTGAGAGATTTCGGGATGTAACGGAGAAAAATAATACATTCATGGCCGGCTGTCAATAACTCAACGGAATGCCGTCATATTTTTTGTCGCGACTTTGCCAGTTCGGCTTCGGACGGTCGGATATAGAGGGGGTTGAGGCTGGCGAGAGGAATGCCGTGCGTCCCCTCGAAGACACACCTGGCAAGGAGTGCTCCAACTGAGGCACGCGGCTGGTGGGCAAAGGACGGGGCAAAGAGTGCGTCGTCACCGAGGGCGGCAATGATCTCC
>DATDMX010000381.1:0-8051 GCA_036518575.1 Geobacteraceae bacterium
GAACAGCCTGACCTCGGTGCTTACGGCTTTGCAGCTCCCTGCTTGGCCGGGAGGTCGTGGACATCAAGGTGGCAGGAGAGACAGTTGGGGAAGTGTTTGAGAATCTCCTGTTTGTGGGGCGCGGCGTGGCACTCGGTGCACTTGGGCACGTAGCCGTGCTTGTCATGGTGACAGGTGGCGCAGTTCACCTTGCCGTGCTTGCTTGCCGTCTTCTGCCACTTGGCGTAAATCTTTCCGTGGCACGAGCCGCAGGTGACAGCCGGTGCGTCCTTGGCGTAGGTGATCACCTTCGGCTTGTGGACCGGATGACACTTGGTGCACGTTGCCAGTTCCTGGCCCTCGTGGTGCGGCTTGTGACAGTTGAAGCAGGTGGGAATGAGGCCGTGGGAGGTGTGGCACCTCGTGCAGCCGAGCTTGGAGTGCTTGCTCGGGAACGCCGCCAGCTGTTCCTTGGGTGACTTGTGGCAGTCGCCGCAGGCATTCACGAGACGGGCTTCCATGGCCACCTTCTTCGGTGTGTGGGGATTGGTGTGGCAGTTGGCGCAGTCGGTGATGCTTTTGCCATGAGGCTCCGCGTGGCAGGAGGAGCACTTGGGCATCATCGCTTCCCATCCACCCTTTTTAGGGTTGTAGGAGTGGAAGGTCGAGTGGCACTTCTGGCAGTCGAAGCGGTGCTTGCCGCCGTCATTCTTCAGGTTTTTGAAGACTCCCGTGTGGCACTGGCCGCACTGGTTGACGGTGAGCGGCTGGGGCTCGACAGCGTAGAGCTCGGGTGCGGGGGGGATGGTCACGGTGGCGATCTTTTTCCCCTCGGCCGCAAAGACAAGCGTTGCGAAGGCGAGCGTCGCCAGGTGTACGCCGACGACGAGCGCGGCTCGTTTCAGTCCGAAATGGTTCAATCCTTTCATCGTTCCTCCTACGTGCTTCATTAAATTTGTACGTCTGCCGGAACATGCCCCTGGTGGCAGTCGAAACATGTTTACATACATCGGGAGGAAAGAGGCTGTCAATCTATTTGTTGGCGCCTCAATCTCCGCAGCTACACTGCCCCAGATCGCCGGTGGCGTACGGGAGTTTTTTGCCGCACTTCTGGCACCGCCAGAAGAGTCCGCCTCAGCCGGGAAGGAGAACCATCAGTCCCTGGCATTCGGGGCATTTCCTGTCGTGTAATGTCATGGCGTGATCTCCATTTTCTGTGGATCTCCACAGGTGCTTGTCCGATTAGCGTACGGTCACTTCGAGCTTCCCGACGCCGGAAATTTCGGCAACGAGGCGGTCACCCGAGACGATAGGCCCGACGCCGGCGGGGGTGCCGGTAAGGATCACGTCCCCCGGCTCCAGGGTGAAGATGGACGACATGTGGCTGACAATCTCCGCCACGGGGTGAATCATGAGGGAGGTGGAACCGTCCTGGCGCAGGGCGTCGTTCACCCAGAGGCGGATCTGCAGGCTCTGCGGGTCGGCGACGGCGGGGGCAGCGACGAAGGCGGAGAGGGGGCAGGCAGTGTCGAACCCCTTGGCAATGTCCCAGGGGAGCCCTTTCTTCTTCAGCTCGGCCTGGACATCGCGCAACGTGAGGTCAATGGCGACGCCGTAGCCGGCAACGTGGTCGAGCGCCTCCGCCACAGGAATGTTCTTGCCCTCGCGACCGATGAGAAGCGCCAGTTCCGCTTCGTGGTGGCAGTCTCTGGAGTAGGGGGGGATGACGATTTTCTCCCCAGGACCGATGACGGACGTGGCCGGCTTCATGAAAATGACCGGTGCCTCGGGCGTCTCGTTGCCGAGCTCACGAATATGCTCGGCGTAATTTCTGCCAATGCAGAGAATTTTGCCGATGGGGAAGCGCTCGCCGGTGGCGGCGAGAAGAGCCGTTTTCATAGACACCTCCGGTGGTAGAGAATAGGTCGAAGCCGGGCCCGTTTTCCGCTCAGAAATTGCCGGCCTTGCGGCAGCTCCCGTCGAGGCGGCACCCCTGCCAGCTGCCGCGGCGCCTGAGCTCGTTGACGATGGCGTACCACATCTGGTTGTTCTTGAGGTCCCATGTCGGGGCGACGCGAATGGCAAGGGGAGCCGAACCGTAGAGGCGCTGGATGGACATGCGGGCAGGGAGACGTTCGATAAAGTCACAGGCCGCGGCCACGTATTCCCCAAAGGTGACGGGGATGAATTCGCCGCGCAGATAGAGCTCTGCGAGTCTTGTTCCCTTTACTGCGTGGAGCTGGTGGAGCTTCACCGACGTGACGGGAAGCGAGGCAAGGAGCCCGGCAGTCTTGAGAAAGCCTGCCCGGCTTTCGCCAGGGAAACCGTAGATGAGATGGGTGCAGATGTCCATGCCCCGTCCCGCCAGGCGCTCGACTGCCGCGAGGTAATCGTCAAGGGTGTGGCCACGATTGATGCTCGTAAGGATGGCGTCGTCCATGGACTGGAGGCCGAGTTCGACGCACACGTAGTGTTTTGCGGCGATGCGTTCCAGAAGAGCGATTGCGTCAGACGAGAGGGCGTCCGGGCGGGTCCCGACGGAGATGCCGAGTACGTCGGGATGGTCGAGCGCGCGTCCGTAAAGGTCGGCAAGCCTCTCGACCGGCGCATAGGTGTTGGTGAACTTCTGGAAGTAAACGATGAATTTTTCGCTCCCGAGCCGCTTGCGGTGATAGGCCATGCCAGCTGCCATCTGCTCCTCGATGGGAACTTCCGCTTGCGTAGCCCCGGGGGAAAAGGAGGCGTTGTCGCAGTAGATACAGCCGCCGGTCCCGCGGCTACCGTCCCGGTTCGGACAGGTGAAGCCACCGTCCACGTTGACCTTGCTGACACGGCAGCCAAAACGGTGGCGCAGGTAGCGACCGTAGGAGTGAATATGGAGATCGGGGTGAACGGGTGCGTACGTCATGGTTCGTCTTCGATGGGGGGAAGGAGCGCGATGAGCTGGGCGGCCGCCTCCCGGGGATTGTCGGCCTTGAGAATGGCGGAGACGGCAGCGATACCGGAGGCGCCACCTGCGATCACCTCGTGGGCGTTGCCGCTGTTGATGCCGCCCAAGGCAAAAACCGGTATCTGCAGAAGCGCAGTCACCTCTTCGAGCCTCTCAAGCCCGACTGGCTCTCCGTAGCTGGCCTTTGACGGGGTGTAGTAGACCGGCCCGAAGGTTATGAAGTCAGCCCCTTTCTCTTGGGCGGTGATGGCGCTGATCTGGTTGTGGCAGGAGACGCCGATGAGTTTCTTCTCGCCGAGGACCTTCCGGGCCCGGTGCACGGGGAGGCCTTTTTCGCCAAGGTGGACCCCGTCTGCGTCCACGGCCAGGGCGATGTCGGCGCGATCATTTATGAAGAGGCGTGCGTCGTGGCGCGCGGTGAGCTTGCGCAATTCATAGGAGATCTCGTAGAGCTCGCGACTGGAGAGGTCCTTCTCCCGCACCTGCACCGCCCGCACTCCTCCCTTCAGAGCCTGCTCGACGACCTCCAGAAGCTCGCGGTCACGTGTCTGGTGGCGGTCGGTGATAAGGTAGAAGTTGAAATCGATCCAGGGGGAGCTCTTCAGGTCGGTCATTCGATCATTCCCTCAACGGGACTCGAGGCAGTGGCGTAGAGCTTCTTGGGAATCCTGCCCGCCCTGTAGGCGAGACGGCCTGCCCTGACTGCCAGGTTCATCGCCTCGGCCATGGCCAATGGGTCGCGGGCCCCGGCGATGCCGGTGTTCATGAGGACGCCATCGCAGCCGAGCTCCATGGCGATGGCGGCATCGGAAGCGGTACCGACCCCGGCATCGACAATGACCGGCACCTTGACCGTGTCGAGGATGATGCGGATGTTGTAGGGGTTGCGGATACCGAGACCGCTGCCGATGGGAGCGCCCAGAGGCATGACCGCCGCGCAGCCGATATCCTCCAGTTTCTTGCAGACGATGGGGTCATCAGTCGTGTAGGGAAGGACGGTGAACCCTTCCTTGACGAGAATGGTGGCGGCCTTGAGAAGCTCCTCGTTGTCAGGGAAAAGGGTCTTCTCGTCGCCCAAGACCTCCAGCTTGACGAAGTCGGAGAGCCCGGCTTCCCGTGCCAGGCGGCATGTGCGGACCGCGTCGTCAGCCGTGTAGCAGCCGGCGGTGTTGGGAAGAAGGGTGTACTTCTTCGTGTCCAGGTGGTCGAGGAGCGATTCCTTGCTGCGGTCGGAGATGTTTACCCGTCGTACGGCAACGGTGACAATCTCCGCACCGGACAGTTCGATGGCTTGCACCATTTGCGGGAAGTCGGCATACTTGCCGGTGCCCACCATGAGGCGGGACGTAAAGCTGCGGCCTGCAATGACAAGTTTATCGTTAGCGGACATGGGCATACTCCTTTGTCGAAAATTGAACGGAAGGCAGGGTTGCAGGGAAGAGGCTCGTCAGGGCCTTCCTCCTCCGCCCACGAAGTGGACGATTTCGAGCCGGTCCCCCTCGCGAAGAGTTGTTTCTTTGTACTCCCCCTTGGGGAGTATGTCGAGATTGAGCTCTACGGCGACCCTTGTCGGGTCGATCCCTACGGATTCCAGAAAGGCGGTCACCGACATGGGGGTGATGGTTTTCGATTCGCCGTTGACGATGATTTCCACGTATCCTCCGGTGGAAAGGGATTGAAAACAAAAAGGCCGCAGAAGCGGCCAAAGAGAGACTGGTCTTGAGTGCGCTTCCCTACGCCGGCATTACCCGGATCAGGTACAAAGGGTTGCCCTTCTTCGTCAGTCGGGCTCTCAGTACGAAACTCCCCTAGCGGTCAAACTCGTACGTTAATGCTGTTCACCGTACCGCTGTTTTTCAGGCGATGTCGATGGATGATATTCTTCTGTAACCTAGCAATAACAGGAGGCTCTGTCAACTCATTTCTGGCTGAAGCCGGCCCTGTTGGGTGGGCGCCACCGACGGTACAGCCTCACCGCAGGGGGGGAATTCGTGTGCCGGTAAAAAAGGTGGGGTGCTGTGTCTTTTCGGCCGACCGGGCCGTTGCTCCTTTGGCGCTTCGGCTGGATCCAGTCATTTGACGGATAGCGCGATGCGGATGGCTCCACTCGGTTCTCTTTTTAGCCGCTGTGCGTGCGCGTGAAGAGGCGACGGCGGTGCGACGCCACGTACTCATTAGGCGGCAGGGCGGGTGGGCCGACCAGCCCGGCATGGTGCCCACGGCGAGGGAGGCTCGAGTGCCTAAATCTGGCCCGAATATTGAATCGAAGCTTCACGACACAAACATGAGTGCCGCGACGGATGGGAGGGAAAGCGTATGGGGCAGACGGAAAGCGCAAGTTTTTTTGACAAGGGGGTCGAGGCGCTCCAGCATAATCATCTTTTTCTTGCCCGTGTCTGTTTCGAGCAGGCGGCCCTCGGCGAGAAGACCCCGGCCGTATCTTCCTATCTCGCGTTGTGCCGGGCAAAAACGCGGGGCGAGTATGACGTGGCGATGGCAATGGTGGAGGAGGCACTGGCACTGGAGCCTCGCAACGCCGTCCACTACCTGAATCTTGGTCGTATCCAGCTCATGGCGGGTAACAAGCCGCAAGCGCTGGACACTTTCCGCCGCGGGGCGCGATTCGACCGAAGCGGTGAAATCGGCCGCGAGCTGGAACGTCTCGGGGTGCGCAAGCGGCCGGTGTTTCCCTTCCTGGCGCGAAGTAACCCTCTCAACAGGTATGTCGGCCTTTTCCTGGCGCGCATCGGGTTGCGCTGACACGGGGCGAAGAGAACGGGGGCGTCAACTACGCCCCCGTTTTTTGTTGTTTGATTCTCAGAACACGAAGCCAACTGTCAGCTGGAACTTGTCGTCGTCGAGGGGGACTTCCCCCGCAGCGCGATGGTCGCCGTAGGACTGGTAGTCTGTCTTGATCGCCACCGTGATGACCGGTTGGAAGCAGCCCCCCACCCTGGTGTTGACGGCCGGCGCGGCCGGTGTTACCTTGGCGCCATGGAAAGCTGCCGCTGTGAAGCCATTGTTCTGGGGGTAACGGATTATCGGGAGTCCGACCGGCTTGTCACCCTTTTCACCGGAGAGCTGGGGAGAGTGAAGGGGGTGGCCCGGGGGGCAAAGCGAAGCATGCGTCGATTCGGCGGTGCACTGGAGCTCTTTGCCCGGATCCGGGCGGAACTCGTGTCAGGGGAAGGGCTTTCCCGCGTGCTCGGCGCCGATGTGGTCTCGGTATTTCCCGGCATCCGTCGGGATCTCGTGAAAATTGCCCTGGCCGGCTATGCCTGCGAGCTGGTGGAGCTTCTCGTTCCCGAGGCCTTGCCCCAGCCCCGCCTCTTTCGCCTTCTCACTGCCTACCTGGAGCAGCTCGACCGGGAGGCTTCCTCGCCCTCGGACCGGCGTTTCTTCGAAGTGAACCTTGCCAATATTCTCGGCTACCGGCCGGCCCTCGAAGAGTGTGGCAGTTGTGGTGCGCCCCTTGCCGACTGCGAGCATCTCTTTCTCGGCGCGCCGGGAAGCCTCCTCTGCGAGCGGTGCCGGCGCGGTGGCAGGAAGCTCTCGGCAGCGACCGTGCAGCTTCTTCGCCGCGCCCTCGCCACCGGGCGCTTCGGTGCCATCCGTTTTTCCCGACAGGAGGCGGCGGAAGCCGGAGATTTTCTCGATCTCCTCATCTCTGCCCACCTGCCCCGTCCCCTCAAGTCCCTTGCTTTTCTACGGGAAATGGAGGCGATTGGCGGCACGTCCGAGGAGTCTTAGCGGCCGCCAAAGTTGTTGACCCGAGCCCTGAGGAGGGGTATAGTATCCCCTTTCTTTAGCAGGCTGTCGAAAAACTACTGCGGGGCCGGTCTGCGGTGTTGCCGCTTGCTCAGAAGCTCAACGTAGCGCTGCTGCTACGCCTTGCTCCTTCACTCGCTTGCGCCGAGCATTCCGGCCTCCTCGTGACATTTTTCAACAGCTTGCTAGAAATCTCGCATATGTGCAGGTCAGGTCTTCATGGCGGCGTCCGATGTCCGTAAATTACCCCCCCAGAGCATTGAAGCGGAGATGTCGATCCTCGGCGGCATTCTTCTCGACAACGATGCCATAAACCGCGTGCTGGAAATCCTCGTCCCCGACGATTTCTACCGCGAGTCCCATCGCCGTATTCTGCGCGCAATGATCGACCTCAACGACCGGGGCGAGCCGTGTGACCTCATAACCCTCACCTCCATCCTGAAGAAAAACGGCGGGCTGGAAGAAGCAGGGGGGGGCGCGTATCTTGCCACCCTCGTCGACTATGTGCCCACGGCCGCCAACATCGCCTACTACTGCCGTATCGTGAAGGAAAAGGGGATCAGCCGCAAGCTCATCAGCGCCGCCACCGAGATCGCCACGCAGGGCTACGATGATCAGGCCAACGTGGAGGAGCTCCTCGACAACGCCCAGAAGGTCATCTTCGAGATTTCCGAGAACAAGCTCAAGCCCGCCTTCTACCCGGTGAGCTCCATCCTCAAGGACACCATCAAGAACATCGAGTATCTCTACGAGCGCAAGGAGCACGTCACGGGCGTGCCGACCGGTTTCATCGATCTCGACGAAATGACCGCCGGTTTTCAGCCCGGCGACCTCATCATCATTGCCGGTCGTCCCTCCATGGGGAAGACGGCCTTTGCCCTCAACATCGCCCAGTACGGGGCGCTCCACGCCAAGCCCGCCGCAGGGGTGGCGGTCTTCTCCCTGGAGATGAGCAAGGAGCAGCTCGTCACGCGTCTTCTCTGCTGCGAGGCGCGGGTGGACGCGAGCCGGCTGCGCACCGGGCATCTCGTCGATTCGGACTGGGAGAAGCTCATGCGCGGCGCGAGTGCCCTGCACGAGGCAAAGATCTACATCGACGACACACCGGCCATCTCGGTGCTGGAACTCCGGGCAAAATCGCGCCGTCTCAAGGCGGAGCAGGATATCGGCCTCGTCGTCGTCGACTACCTCCAGCTCATGCGCGGCAGCGCCAGCTCCGAGTCGCGCCAGCAGGAGATTTCCGAGATATCCCGCTCTCTCAAGGCCCTGGCCAAGGAGATCAACGTTCCGGTGGTTGCCCTGTCTCAGCTGAACCGTGGTCTGGAAAACCGTACCGACAAGCGGCCGATGATGA
>DATDMX010000382.1:0-2525 GCA_036518575.1 Geobacteraceae bacterium
GCGTCTCCCCTTCGCCGGCAGAGGCAAAAAAAAAAGACGGCCCGCTTTCCGGGCCGCCCTCGCGGTACCAATTACTCTCAGGCCGATGCAGCAACCTGGCCTACTTGTGCTTCTTCTTTCCCTTCTTCTTGTCATGACCAAGGTGCTTCCCCTTGTCACCCTTTACGACGGGAACCGGTGCACCTCCCTTGATCTTCACCCCCGGAGGCGGAGGCGGAACCGGGGCGCCGACCCGGACGTCCACGCTGGGGGGGGGAGGGACGGGGGCGTTGACGTTGACATTCACGCCGGCAAAAGCGGCACTGGAGGTTACTGCGAGGATGACTGCTCCAACTGCGATGGTCTTCATGGCTGCTCCTTTCGCGATGGCAAGCTACATGCCGGCACACTGTAGTATGGGAGGCCACCCGTTGTCAAGCGGGCTCCGGGATGCGCCACGGCGACATTCAGTTTGACAGCTGCAGCGCCGCGCTCCATAATACGCCCATCATCCCCGTCAGGCAATGGTCTGCACATGCACGAGCCATCACTTTCCATCGTCGAGGTCGCTGTCCCACTCCCCCTCGACCGGACCTTCTCCTACCTCGTCCCGGAGCGCTTCCGCGACTGCGTAGCCATCGGATCGCGCGTCCTCGTCCCCTTCGGAAAGAGGACGCTGACCGGCTACGTCCTCGGACCGGCTGCGTCCGGCGAGGATCTGAAGGAGATCGTCGACTGCCTCGATCGCACGCCGCTCCTCACGCCGCGAGAGCTGGAATTTCTTCGCTGGAGCGCCTCCTACTACCTTCACCCCCTCGGCGAGGTGCTCAAGGCGGCCCTTCCCGCCGGCATCAACATCACGAGCCGCAAGAAGATGGTGGCGGCTGCCGACGGCACCCTCGTGGCGGCGGAAGTCCTCACCGGCGGCAGGAACGTCCGGACGGAGGAATTCTACGCCGTTCTTCCCGAAACCGCCGTCCCTCCCGGGATGCGGGAAAAGGGGCGCGCCATCATCGCCACCCTCCATGCCGCGGGCGAGCTTTCCGCCGGGGAACTCCGCCGCCAGTGCGGCGCCACGAGCCAGCAACTGCGCCGCCTCGTGGAATTGGGCGCCATCACGTGCCGCACGCGGGAGGTCTACCGCGACCCCTTCCGGGAGGAGGTCTTCGGTCACGACACCCCTCTCCCCCTGAATCCGGCCCAGACGGTGGCCCTCGACCGCGTCATCGCCGCCGCGAACGCCCGCCACTTTGCCCCCTTTCTTCTCCACGGCGTCACCGGAAGCGGCAAGACCGAGGTCTATCTTCAGGCCATCGCCCACGTGGTGGCAGCGGGAAGAAACGCCCTCGTCCTCGTCCCGGAAATCGCCCTCACGCCCCAGCTCGTCAAGCGCTTCAAGCGCCGCTTCGCCTGCGGCATTGCCGTGCTCCACAGCGCCCTCTCCGACGGCGAGCGCTTCGACGAGTGGCGGCGCATCCGCCGGGGAGAGGCAACCATCGTCATCGGCGCCCGGTCCGCCATCTTCGCCCCCCTGGAAAACATCGGCATCATCGTCGTGGACGAGGAGCACGAGGCTTCCTACAAGCAGGGGGAGGGCTTCCGTTACAACGCCCGTGACCTGGCCCTCGTGCGGGGCAAGATGGAGCGGGCCTGCGTAGTCCTCGGCTCGGCCACCCCCCTCCTCACCTCGTGGCACGCGGCGCAGGAGGGGCGTCTTGCCCTCCTCTCGCTCCCCGAGCGGGTGAAAGACCATCCCATGCCCGAAACGCGCGTCGTGGACATGCGCCACCGCAAGGGGGAGAGCTTCTCCCCCGAGCTCCTCGACCTCGTGGAGAAGAACCTCGCCGCGGGCGAGCAGACCCTTCTCTTCCTCAATCGGCGCGGCTTTGCCACCTGGGTCGTGTGCGGCGAATGCGGCGAGGTGCTCCGCTGCCCCAACTGTGCCGTCACCCTCACCTTCCACCAGGGGAGGCGGCGCCACTTCTGCCACTACTGCGACTACTCCATCCCCGCCCCCTCCCTCTGTCCGGCTTGCGACAGCCCTGAGATCGAGCTCCTGGGGCGCGGGACCGAGCGGGTGGAAGAGGAGGTGAGCGAGCTCTTCCCCGAGGCGCGCGTCTCCCGCCTCGACCGGGATACAACTCGGGGCCGGGGGGGGCACGCCCGCGTCCTCAAGGGGGTGGAGAAGGGGGAGGTGGACGTCCTCATCGGCACGCAGATGATCGCCAAAGGGCATGATTTTCCCGGTGTTACGATCGTGGGAGTCGTCTCCGCCGATGCCTCCCTGAACCTACCCGATTTCCGCGCGGCCGAACGGACCTTCCAGCTCGTCTCCCAGGTGATGGGGCGGGCCGGCCGGGGGGATGCGCCGGGGCAGGTGGTGATCCAGACCCTCGACCCGGACCACTTCGCCATCGCCCGGGCCGCGGTCCACGACTACGCCGGCTTCTGCGCCGAGGAGCTCGCCACCCGGGCGGAGCTCGGCTACCCCCCCTTCGCCTTCCTCGCCGCCCTCCACTTCTCCGGCACGAGCGCCACGAGCGTGG
>DATDMX010000383.1:0-4895 GCA_036518575.1 Geobacteraceae bacterium
AACTTCGGCTGGGAAACCCACGGGCTGTACGAATCCGCCGCCTTTCAGGCCTTGGGCGACCCCGACGCGGCTGCCGCGATCCTGCGCGAAAACCGCATCCGCTATATTCTTCTCAACCAGGTGATCGGCAGCGTGGATGACGACCGGGCGATCGCCGAGTTCGGGCTGAAGACCGGGAAGCTTCGCGTCGCCGCTGCCGGCGGCTATTCCCTTCACCGCTCCATGTGGTACCGGTTGCTCGTGAAGGACGGCGCCGCTTACGAATCGGGCGGGAACTTTTTCCCGGCGCTCGGGACCTATCGGCTCGTGTACGAATCGGCCACCACGTACCTCTACCCCGATACAGGCGAGGTGAGTCACTTCAAGATATTCGAGTTTCTCCCGGGGGCGCGCATGGAAGGGCGAGGCGCGCCCGGCGCCACTGTCGAGCTGGAACTGTCCCTCAATTCTCCCATCGGCCGGGTCTTTACCTACCGCGACCGCGGCTTCGTCGGTGCCGATGGCCGTTTCTCCCTGCGCGTCCCTTACGCGACCGTCGCTTCGTCCGGGATACTGAAGCCCTTGGGCGACTATCTCGTGAGCATCGGCGGCCGGCGCTTCCCTGTTCGCGTGACCGAGGACGATGTCTACCGTGGCAAACAGGTAGTCGTTCCCTAGGCGTTTGCTCCCTCGCAGGCCCTTCCCTGACAGAGCTTCCGTCGGTAGCGCCTTTATCTGTAAAATTAATAATAGATAATTGTTTTACTGGTTTGGAAGCGTACGGTGGCACGTTGTCTCCTATCCTGTTTTAATGAAGAGGGGGGCGACTGTAAAACTCATTGATATCATGAGGTAAACTTTTCGCTGCGGATAAATAATTTCCTTGTAAAAAAATAAAATAGTGTTATAAATACCCCTGTTGATACGGGCAGGACTGGCATGGCGCAGGGCGTATGAAAGGGGAGGATATGGCGGCAGAAGAGGTGCTTGAGAGTCCGGAAGGCTTCGAAGGAGCCGTTGCGGGGTTGACGCTGCCCGACGTCATCCAGATGAATGCCCTCAACCGCTTTTCCGGCTGTATAACCGTCCAATTCGGGCAACGGAGCGGCGCGATTTTTTTCCGGGATGGCGAGATCATCCATGCCGAACAGGGGGAAAAGGTCGGGGAAGCCGCCTTTTATGAGATACTGCAGTGGCCGGGGGGCAAGTTCACTCTTCAGCCGAAGGTGACCACCACAGCTCTCACTATACGCGAGAGCTGGAAGTTTCTGCTGCTGGAGGCGTGCCGCCTGCTCGATGAACACCGGAACCGGTCACGGGTTCTCCATCAGCCTTTGGAGAAGAAACCCGAGGAAATCTCGGGAGGGAGCGGCATGAGCGCGAGTGTGACGGAAAGGTTGCGGCAGATTCCGGGGGTTGCCCATGCGGTCGTGTTGGGCAAGGACGGCATTCCCGTAAGCGACACGAGCTACGAGGCCGAGAATCTGGCCGCTCAGGCGGTCTACATGGCGATGATCGGGAGCCAGCTGGGAAACGTCTTTGGCGTGGGTGACACCAGGGCCGCAGCCGTGCAGGGCAAAACGAGCCATCTGCTCCTGTTCGAGGCCAAGAATCACTATCTGAGCGTGGCCGTCAGGGGGGAAAGCCAGCTGGGCGTCGTGGAGACGGAGATCCGCAAGGCCCTGAGTCCCAAGAAATAGGAGGAGGCATGCAGGCGGTACTGACCCAGATCAACTCGATGCCCGGCATCGTTGGCAGCCTGGTGTGCGATGAGGATGGCAGGCTGACGGCTCAGGCGTTTCCTCCTCTCTTCGATACCACGATGCTCGATCAGGCGGCGGCAATTCTCGCCGATAGCACGTTCGGACTGCAGAGTGCCACCGGCTCCGTGGACCTTCTCGACCTGCGCTACAACGAGGCGCGGATCGTCGTCAAGCCCATGTCGCACTCTTTTCTCCTCCTTCTGTGTACCAAGGCGGTTAACATGCAGCTGTTGACCATCTCCTTGAATGTGGCCATCAAGAAGCTGGAGAGAGTGGTCAGTGCCCACTTGGAACAACAGCGCGTCCAGCCTGCCGCTCCCCCGGAGGCGGCCTCGCCCCCCCTCGCTGGGGCACCCCCCGGCAGCAGGACGGTCGTGGCGGAAGGCGCGAAGGGGGTTTCCCTCATGGTGCAGCCCATGAAGAACACCGCCAACACCTACTGGGACAACATGGTGGAAATGGTGTCTCTCAACCGCGGCACCTCGATCCAGATAAGTGATTTTTTCGTGACCGGTCCATTCAAGAAGCTGAAGCTCACCAACCCGGTGAACGGCCGCAGCAAGAAGTTCCCCGTCTACATCATCAAGGATGACGCCGAGCACCTCTTCGACGGCAAGGCGGTCGTGAGTCTGGCGAGCATGGAGGGGTTGGGTGTCAAGCCGGGCGATCCGGTGATGGCCACCATCGAAGTGGGGGGCGGATTCTTCGGCTGGGAAGGGATCTGAGAATCGGATCAAGACAAGGTGCTGCATCATTAGGTCTTTTTATCTTGCCATCAAGGTTCTGGCAGTGTAAAAGAGACTAACAACCAAGCTTCTCCGATAAAGGCAACCCGGGGGTGACCCCGGCACGCAAAGCCATGGGTCCCCCGCGGATCGCCAGGCTGCCGAAGGAAGTCGATGCCCCTCTTGGGCATCCGCGGTACGTTCACTGTCCGCCTCCGGTATCCGGGGCGGACATTTCTGTTTCAGGCGTACGACGGCAGATGGTGGGAAGCTTTGGCAGAACAAGATCGAGGTGAGACGTCCATATGGCAATTTATCCCTTTCCCGCGTCGGGCGACCAGGCGCAGAAGACGCTGAGCGAGATCCTTCAAGCGAAGGGACTCCTTACGAAGCTTTCCGTCGAGCGCATGGCCGAGAGCGCTACGGCAAGAGGGATGCAGTTGGGGCCCTTTCTGGAACGCACGGGTCTCATCACCTCGGAGGAGCTGGCCGATGCCCTGGCCGCCATGTACCGGTGCCGCAAGATTCTCGACTTTGCCAAGTACAAGTACCATCCCATGCTTCTGCGTACCGTTCCCCTCGAAATGGCGGTGGAGCACACGATCTTCCCCCTCAAGCTGGACGAAGGGAAACTCGGCCTGGCGGTTCTCGACCCGTCAAACAAGGCCGTGCTGGAGGCGATAGAGACGCGGCTGAATATCAAGGTGATCCCCTTCGTGTCGACCCGCACCGACATCGGGCGCGCCATTGCCAGGCACTACCTCGGGACGAATCTTACCCCCCATGAAAAGTCGGTGCTCCTCGTGGAGGACGATACGCTCACCAGGACGGTGATCTCGGACATCCTCACGAAGCACGGCTACGTCGTGGAGTCCGCCACTGACGGCATGGAGGCCTTCAAGAAGATCTTTACCCAGAATCCGAAGCTGGTCATTACCGACAAGGTAATGCCCAAGCTCAACGGTTATGAATTTCTCCAGGCGGTGCGAAAGATACCCGAGTTCAGGTTTACACCCGTCATTCTCATGACGGCCAATGCCACGGGAGACGAGGAGAAGGTCGCGTTCGAGAAGGGCTTTTTCGACCTGATCCTCAAGCCTATCAGGGAGATCGGCCTCGTGACGCGCGTTCGTCGGGCGTTTCAGAGTGGCGATGGCCTCTATGGCCAGATCGCCTGAAAAGGAAGCGACCCCAAAGAAAAAAAGCCCCGCCTGATGAGTCAGGCGGGGCTTTTTTTCTTTGGGGCAGCGGTTTAGGGCTATTTACCTTTGCCGGTGAGGCGAACGAGCGCCTCCATGTATTTTTCCCCGGTTTTCCGGATGATCTCCTCGGGAAGCGGCGGTGCGGGGGCCGTCTTGTTCCAGTCGAGGGTTTCGAGATAGTCGCGCAGGAACTGCTTGTCGAAGGAGGGCTGCGGCCCGCCCGGCTTGTAACCGTCCTTGGGCCAGAAGCGCGAAGAGTCGGGGGTCATGCATTCGTCGATGATGATCAGCTCGCCGTTGAAGATGCCATACTCGAACTTCGTGTCGGCGATGATGATCCCCTTGGCATCGGCGATGTCGCGCGCCTTGGAGTAGATCTTGAGTGTCACGTCCCGCACCTTCTCGGCGATGTCGCGGCCGCACAACTCCGCCATCTTCTCGAAGCTGATGTTCTCGTCATGCGTGCCGAGCTCGGCTTTGGTGGAGGGGGTAAAGATCGGCTGCGGGAGCTTGTCCGATTCCACGAGCCCGGCGGGAAGCTTGATGCCGCAGACGGAGCCGCTGGCCGTGTAGTCCTTCCAACCCGAACCGGAAAGATACCCGCGGACGATGCACTCGGCCGGAAGCGGCTTGGCCTTCCTGACGAGCATGGAGCGGCCTTCGAGAACAGGCGCGTACTTCTGGCACACGGCCGGGAAGTCCTTCACGTCGGTGGAAATGATGTGGTTCGGGATAATGTCCTCCATCTGGCGAAACCAAAAGGCGGATATCTGGGTGAGGACATACCCTTTGTCGGGAATCCCCTCGTTCATGATGACGTCAAAAGCTGAAATCCGGTCGCTGGTGACGATGAGAAGCGCGTCACCCAGGTCGTAAATGTCGCGGACCTTGCCGCGGGCGGCAAGCTTCAGATCGGGAAAATCGGTTTGCAGAACCAATTGTGACATGGCGAGTTCTCCTATTATCGTTACGGAGGTTTTCCGTTTACCTGCAGGTCGGGCCTTTCAGTCTTATTCCGCCAGGATGGCGGGATTGATTTCGATCTTCGCCTTGGCCTTCATCTCTTTCAACCAGGCGTCGAGGGCCTCCTGCTGTTTTTTGGGCAGAAGTTCCTGCTTGATCTTTTCCTTGTTCGCCTGGAAATCGGCCGTATCAGCCGCGATGCGGTTTTTGAGCTTCACCGCGTACCACCGGTCGCCGACCTTGAAAGGCGTTTTTGCAATGGG
>DATDMX010000384.1:0-4222 GCA_036518575.1 Geobacteraceae bacterium
CTGAATTACGACCGACCGGGCTTCGTCCCGCCAGCGGGGAACGGCGGCGGTGCAACCGGCAACAAGAAGGGAGAGCAGCGTAGTTATTGCGATGAGTTTGCCAGCCAAACCGGTCGCTACCCCTTGACGGCAAGCTTGAGACCGAGCTCGCGCAGCTGCTTCGCATCCACCTGAGAGGGTGCCTCAGACATGAGGCAGGTCCCCTTCTGGGTCTTGGGAAAGGCGATGACGTCACGGATGGAATCGCTTCCCGTCAAAAGCATGATGAGCCGGTCCATGCCGAAGGCGATGCCGCCGTGGGGCGGGGTGCCGTACTCCAAAGCGTCGAGAAGGAATCCGAACTTGCTCCGAGCCTCTTCGTCGCGCAAACCAAGCATCCGGAACATGAGGGACTGAATCTTTTCCTGGTGAATCCTGATGGAGCCCCCTCCAATCTCGTTGCCGTTCAGCACGAGATCGTAGGCTTTGGCACGGCAGCGCCCGGGATCGCTCTCCACATACTCAAGGTCCTCGTCCATCGGAGCGGTGAAGGGATGATGCACGGCCGCCCAACGCTTCTCCTCCTCGTCCCACTCGAGGAGGGGGAAGTCGGTGATCCAGACGAACCTGAAAGTCTCCTTATCCACAAGACCGAGGATTTGGGCGAGGTGATTGCGGAGCTTGCCGAGGGAATCGTTCACAACTTTCGGCTTATCGGCGACAAAGAGAAGGAGATCCCCCTCTTCAGCTGCAAAGGCGTTATTCATGGCGGCTATTTCTTCGGGAGTGAAGAACTTGGCGATGGGTGATTGCCACCCTTCCGGCGTCATCTTTACATAGGCAAGGCCCTTGGCACCATAAATCTTGGCGAACTCGGTAAGGTCGTCGATTTCCTTTCGGGAGAAGGCCGCGCACCCCTTGGCATTGAGCCCTTTGATGATCCCCCCCGAGGCGGCCACATCGGCAAAAACCTTGAATCCCGCACCCTTCACGATGTCGGTGAGATCCACGAGTTCGAGTCCGAAGCGTACATCAGGGTTATCGACCCCGAAGCGACGGATCGCTTCGCCGTACGTCATGCGCGGCATGGGGAGTGTAACGTCGACCCCCTTTGCCACCTTAAAGATCCGCGCGATCAACCCTTCCATAACGGTGATGATATCCTCGCGATCAATAAAGGACATCTCGCAGTCGATCTGGGTGAACTCCGGCTGGCGATCGGCGCGCAGGTCCTCGTCGCGGAAACAGCGCACGACCTGAAAGTAACGATCAAAACCGGAAACCATGAGAATCTGTTTGAATATCTGGGGCGACTGGGGAAGAGCATAAAAGTTTCCCTGATGGATTCGAGAGGGGACGAGAAAATCCCGGGCCCCTTCAGGGGTCGATTTCGTGAGAAAAGGAGTCTCAATCTCCAGGAAAGCATGCTCTGTCAAGTATTGGCGGGTTACCTGAGCGACTTGGGAACGAAGAATCATATTCTGTTGAATGGCGGGGCGACGCAGGTCGAGATACCGGTGCTTAAGCCTGAGATTCTCCGCGACCTCGACATAATCGTCGAGGGTGAAAGGTAGCGGTTTGGAGCGATTGAGAAGGCGGCACTCTTGAACTTCCACCTCCACTTCGCCGGTCTTCATATTCGGATTGACAGTCCCGTCGGGACGCGCGATAACGGTCCCCTTTATAGCCACCACGTACTCGTTGCGGATGGCCTCGGCCTTCTTGTGCGCGGCCACACTCTTCTCAGGATCGAAAACAATCTGGGCGACCCCTTCACGGTCACGTAGGTCGACAAAAATCAGCCCACCATGGTCACGGCGGCGGAGCGCCCACCCCATAAGCAGCACCTCCTTACCAACGTGCTCCCGCGTCAATGCACCGCAATAGTGGGTCCTCTTCCAATCACCAAGAAAATCTATCATTGATAAAGCTCCTCCTGCCTCTCATTTTTGGCTTAAACTGTGCTAGTATACTCAAAACACTCAAGCGACTCAAGAAGATATTCCCCATTTGCGCGATGCATTGTGAAAGCTGACCACACCATCTATCACGTCATCGCCTCCACATGACTTGCGAGACGGAGAGTCCGTGCCAATGTTTTCAGTTGACAGTCGAGCCAGACTTAGCGTATTTATAAAAGGTTACAGTCCGCCCTCGAACTCCCCGCCGGCTCATATGTGATGAGGGACGGAAAAAGCCATAACCCATTCAAAGAAAGGCGGAGGTAGAAAGAAGTGAAGAGACTTGGCAACACCTGTATCGAGTGCGGCTGCGGCAGCGTCAGCAAGGTCGAGGAGCGGGAGCACCGCCAGTTCCGTTTCGAACGGATCAGCTTTTCCTGTGGCGCTACCCTAGAGACTTATCATACGGCCAACGGCAATATCGGCCGGGCAATTCACAGCGGTTGCACCTCAAACGAATAAGCTGCCCACGGCAGATAGCCAGCAATAAAAAACGGCCGACTTCTCAAGTCGGCCGTTTTTTATTGCACAACTCCACCGCCTCGCCAGGGCAAACGCCTACAAAAGCCCTGACGAAGTTGCGATAAAGCGCTCAATTTCCTCACGGCACTCCGGCGCCAAATCCACAAAGCGCACACCATACTGGCTTGATCCGCCTTTTACCGGGACGCAACGCACAACTTCAGCATCAGCCGCGATCTGGCTCGTCCCGGGGAGAAAGAACATGCAGGTGATGCGGTTACCGACATCAAGGAGCTTTTCCGTTTCGATCAGCATCCCCGAAATGCTGATGTTCTGCGACGTGCAGAAGAATGTCGTATTGTCCGTGGACCCGTGCACTCTCACCCGGAGGAGGACCCGATACCCCCTGCGCGTCGATATGGCGAGGAGTTGCTCCACCTTTTCCAGCAACTGTTCGGGTTGCACCGGTTTCCTTACCCAGGCGTTCGCCCCGCAGCGTGTAGCCCGCTCTATTTCCACCTGAACATCGCGACAGGCAAGGATGAACGACACATCCCTGATCACTTTCTCCTTCCGGACCAGCGAGCAGAGCTCGTCCCCCCCCATATCGGCCATGTCAAGGTCAGCCACTATCAGACTCACCTTCTCCGTGCGGTGAATCCGGAGCGCTTCCCTACCAGTCATGGCAGTAAGGACATGAACGTCCGCCCTATTGAGGAGGCTCTTTTCCTTCTCCAGAGCGGCTTGCATGGAATTAACAAGGAGAATCTTTTTCATTGGAGAATACGTTATACCGGTAACCGCAGAGCCTTGTCAAGAAGGAGAAAACAAACCGAAACCTTGGTAAGCTCTGCTCCGCCCCCCCTTCCCTCACAGACCGAACACGCCTAAAATACAACAAACCTTGCACATTTCTCATCGTTTTTCATCTAGACAAGACCGGCCAAAAGAGGTAATTATTATAAAACACTGTTTCAGGGGCACCAAGATGAGCAAACACATCGTGGTAATTGATGATTGCCGAGTTACGCTGGCCGTGGTGGAAGACCTGCTAGAAACAGCAGGGTATAGTGTCTCGACCGCTGAAAACAGCGTTTACTCCAATCATATCATTTACGGCTCCCCCCCTCCCGACCTGATTCTCCTGGATGTCATGATGCCACTCATGTCAGGAGAGAAAAAGGCCCGTCTTCTCAAAGAGCGGGAGAAAAGCCGTAACATCCCCGTCCTCCTGATTTCATCCAAGAACGAGGAAGAGTTGCGCGAACTCGCCGTATCCTCAGGAGCCGATGGCTACATTACCAAACCGTTCACCATGGACAAACTCGTCTGCTCCATCAAGAATCACCTGGCGACCTGATCCTTTCATACACGACTCCCTCGCACCTACCAGAAAAAAGAAAACGGCCCGCGATGCGGGCCGTTCTGTCGTTTCCTGACTGCCATCCCCGGGAGAACCTCCACTTGTTCAGAATGACGGTTGTCACTCCCTATCACGCCACCGAGATGGTAAAACTCCCCTCCCACATGCCATGGAGATTGCAGTGCTGCCTGGCCACGAGGGTAACCTTTCCCTCCGGGGCCGCCTCCTTGGTGAGCACAAGGTTGAACGTGACCTTGGGCTTCATGTCTCCCTTGGACTGGAATTCCGCCCTTCCGGCCGGCTCATTGCCGATGGATAGTTCAACGAACTCGATCCAATGGGTTGGTCCCATGGGGTGGAGAGACTCGCCCACCGAAATCTCCACGGCGAACAATTCACCTGCCTTCACCACCGGCGGAGCGGAAAGTACAGGTGCGTGGCCCTTCTCCAGCGCAGT
>DATDMX010000385.1:0-2975 GCA_036518575.1 Geobacteraceae bacterium
TACTGCCCCGGAAGCGCGACACCCTGAACGACATCGAGTCGCTCATCCATCACTTCGTGAATTCCACCCGCGGCATGACGCCGCCGGCGGGTGAGAACTACTGCGCCATCGAGGCCCCCACGGGGGAGAACGGCTATTTCGTCGTCTCCGACGGGCTCAACATCCCCTCTAGGGTGCGGATCAAGACCCCCAGCTTCCCCCACATGCAGGCCCTCCCCCTCATGAGCCGGGGATGGCTCGTGGCGGACCTCCTGGCAATACTGGGGTCGATCGATTTCGTGCTGGCAGACCTGGACAGGTGAAAGGTCAACAATGATTCCCGAATCCCTAAAAAATGACCTTCAAACCCGTGTCGCTGAAGCGATCACGCCGCGCGAAGCGGCGGTGGACGTGATGAAGGAGATACAGCGCCACTACGGGTGGCTCAACGACGAAGGGGTGGAAGAGGCGGCGAAACTTCTCGGGCTTTCGCCTCTCCAAGTGGAGGAGCTCGCCACCTTCTATGAGATGATCTACCGCCGGCCGGTGGGGAAGCGGGTACTCCACGTCTGCGACTCCATCTCCTGCTGGGCCATGGGGGGCGAAACGCTCCTCGCCCATCTCGGCCAGCACCTCGGCATCGAGGCGGGGGGGACGAGCGCCGACGGTGCATTCACGCTCCTTCCCTGCGCCTGTCTCGGCATGTGCGGCGACGGACCGGCACTCATGGTGGACGAGCGCCTCTACGGCCAGGTAACGCCGGAACGTGCTGAGGAGATACTTGCCCGGGAACGGGAAACCGCGTAAGCAAGCAGGCAAAGCCATTTCGTAACACAACAGGAGGGCGCGCCGTGCGCCCACAACTCCAAGGAGGATGACAATGAAAAAAGGACTGACACTCACCATCACCATGCTGGCTCTGGCGGCTTTTGGCACCACCTGTTTCGCCGACACGAAGAAGGGGGAAAAGATTGACGGCGCCAAGGAATTCAAGGAGCATTGCGCCGTCTGCCACCCTGACGGCGGCAACATCGTCAATGCCCAAAAGACCCTGAAGAAGGCCGACCGGGAGGCGAACAAGGTAAAAGGCGCCGCGGACATCGTCAAGCTCATGCGCAAGCCCGGCCCCGGCATGACGGCCTTCGACAAGAAGACCATCTCCGACAAGGAAGCCAAGGCGATCGCCGACTACGTCATCAAGACGTTCAAGTAGCCTCAACCGGCGCTGGGGGCATGGTAAGCCGTGCCTCCAGCGCGAGACGGACATGCCATGATAAGGATCAAACGCATTTACGCACCGCCGCAGAAGACGGACGGCAGAAGAATCCTCGTGGACCGGCTCTGGCCCCGCGGCATCTCAAAAGATGAGGCCGGAATCGACGAGTGGCTGAAGGAAATCGCGCCGTCCGATGAGCTGCGCACGTGGTTTGGCCACGATCCCGCCCGGTGGGAGGAGTTTCGCAGCCGCTATCGGGAGGAGCTTCAGGGCCATGCCGAAATCCTCGCGCGACTTCGCACCGAGGCACGGCAGGGGACCGTCACGCTTCTCTTCGCTGCCAAGGACGAGGAGCACAACAACGCCGTGGTGCTGAAAGAGCTCCTGACGGGGTGACGCAAGGCTTTCATGGAACAGGTACTTTTCCGACATAACCGGCCCGGCCGGTGCGTGACCTTCGCCGAGTACCAGGCCGAAGGGGGCTTCGCGGCGCTGAGAAAAGCGCTTGCGGGGATGGCTCCCGCCGACGTGCAGCAGGTGGTGATCGATTCGGGGCTGCGGGGGCGGGGGGGCGCCGGCTTTCCCACGGGGAAGAAGTGGTCGTTCGTGCCGCGCGACCTTCCCGGGGCCCGCTACCTCATCTGCAACTGCGACGAGATGGAGACGGGCACCTACAAGGACCGAGCACTCCTGGAGGCCAATCCCTACTCCCTCGTGGAAGGGATCACCCTCGCCTGTTACGCCATCGGCGTCTCCCGCGCCTTCGTCTTCATCCGCCGCGGCTACGAGCTGGCCGCTGCCAACCTGCGCCGTGCGCTGGGCGAGGCCCGGGCGGCGGGCCTCCTCGGCGCGAACATCGCCGGTTCCGGCTACTCGCTGGAGATCGACCTCCACCTCTCGGCCGGCCGCTACATCTGCGGCGAGGAAACCGCCCTCATGAACGCCCTCGAAGGGGTGCGGCCCAATCCCCGCTCCAAGCCGCCGTTTCCGGCGGTCAAAGGGCTCTGGGGCCGGCCCACGGTAGTGAACAACGTGGAGACCCTGGCCAATATCCCCTACATCGTCGCCGAAGGTGCGGCCTGGTTCAAGGGGCTCGCCCGGATTCCCGAGGCAAGCGGCATGAAGCTCTTCTGCCCGAGCGGCCACGTGCGCACCACCGCCTGCGTCGAGCTCCCCCTCGGCATGTCTCTTGGCG
The DNA here is from genome assembly GCA_036518575.1 of Geobacteraceae bacterium. Classification (GTDB taxonomy): domain Bacteria; phylum Desulfobacterota; class Desulfuromonadia; order Geobacterales; family Geobacteraceae; genus DATDMX01. The sequence continues at coordinate 2,391 of DATDMX010000385.1, forward strand.
AAATCATCGAGGGGCCGTGCGGCGGCATGCTCCCGGGGCGCACCTTCAAGGCATGCATCCCGGGCGGGGCGTCCACCCCCTTCATGACGCGCGAGCACTGGAGCGTGCCCATGGACTTCGACACCGTGGCCAGGGCCGGCTCGCGCCTTGGCACCGGGGGCATCATCGTTTTCGACGACAAGACCTGCATGGTAGGGGCGACCCTCAACATGATCCGCTTCTACGCCCGGGAGTCGTGCGGCTGGTGCACCCCCTGTCGCGAGGGGCTTCCCTTTGTGCGCGAGATCCTTGCCCGCCTGGAAAACGGCGAGGGCGCGGAGGAGGACCTGGACATCCTGCGGGAGCACGTGAAGTATCTGAACTACGCCTTCTGTGCCCTGGCGCCGGGGGCCATGGGGCCGCTGGAAGGACTGCTGCGGCTTTTCGAGGAGGAAATCCGCGATCACATCCGTCTGAAACGCTGCCCGTTCGGGACGTGACGGAAGCTCGGGGCGAGGGGTGGAACCGGCATGACGCGCGAAGATCGCAAGCACATCGAAGAGCTTATCCAGCTCCTCGACGCCATCAACAGAGGCGAGCCCCCCG
>DATDMX010000386.1:0-2256 GCA_036518575.1 Geobacteraceae bacterium
CAGTCGCAGGAAGCACCGAGGCGCTTCAATTGCCCGATGATCTGTCCACCCGACTCCGCCTTCCACTGCCAGACGCGCTCGATAAAGGCATCACGGCCGAGCTCGAAACGATTCGTTCCCGCCGCCGCAAGTTGGCGCTCCACGACGTTCTGGGTGGCGATACCGGCATGGTCGGTACCCGGCATCCACAGGACGTTGTGGCCCCCCATCCTCTTCCAGCGGCACAGGATATCCTGCAGGGTATTGTTGAGGGCATGCCCCATGTGAAGAGCACCCGTCACATTCGGCGGAGGAATGACAATGCTGTAGGAGGGAGCATCGGAAGGAAGAGTCGCGTGAAAGCGGCCCTCGTTCTCCCACTGCCTGTACCATTTCTCTTCGACGGTATGCGGTTCGTACACTTTAGCCAGTTCTTGCGCTGCCATTCCCGTATCTCTCCTGCTCATCATTTTGGCGTAAAAAATGAAAAGGGGATGTTAAAATCCCCATTTTCACGACTCTTGTTTGTAACCGGTCGCGCGTTTCGACAACCGGCCCGGAACCTACCCTTCCTTGATCTTGCGGATTTCTTCCTTGATGAGCGACTCGGCCAGGTCAGGTACCACTTCCCAGGCGATCCGCTCGATAATGTCCTTGGAAATCTTGGCCACAAGCGCGGCCAACTGCTCCTCGCTGATGGTCATGGCACCAGGCGCAGCTGCGGGTGCGACGGCAGCCGGAGCAGCCACAGGCGCTTCCTCGGGGACGAAAATCGGCTCAGGTGAAGCTGTCGCTGGGGCGGCAATTACCGACGGCTCTTCCAGGGCAACGTCGAACTCCATCACGCTGGCGGGTGCAGCTGGGGGCGGCGGGGTGACTGCGGAGGGCGCAACCGCGGCCGGTTCGACTTCGACATCGGCAAACGATACGGCTTCGCCGGCGGCTGACTCCAGTTCGAATGTCTGTTCTTCCACCGGTTGCCAGGGAACATTTTCTTCGGCGAATCCAGGCTTGAAGGCCGACTCTTCGGGAAGAGGGGCAGGCTCTTCGTCGGCAAAGGAGAAGGCGTCGAGAGGCTCTTCTGCAGCCGAAGCACCACCCTCCAACTCAACAACCGTGCCGAATCCCGAATCCTCCCCCTCCTTCACTTCCTCGACTTCGAACGCACCCCAAAGGTCGTCGCTCGGAGTGGCTGTTTCCACCTCTTCGGGAGCAAGAAGTTCGGCGGCGAAAACATCCTCGCCCCCGGCTACTTCCTCGAAGGAGAACTCTCCGCCCGTTTCGGCGGGAGCAGCCTCTTCCACTGCAAACATGTCGAACCCCGCCGGCTCGGCCGCAGGAGCCTCTGCCCACAGATCTGCCGGAGTCGCCGCAGCTTCTTCAGCAAACGTGGCCGGTGCCTCGGCAACCGGCGGGGCCGCAGCGCGTTCCTTGCCGAGACCGATCAGGTTCTTCACTTTTTCGATGAGATGCTGGGACTCGAAGGGCTTGGCAATGAAATCATCCGCGCCGCTCTGTCGGGCCTTGTCTTCGTCGAACGGCTCGAATGCGCCGGTCAAGAGCAGGAGAGGAGTATTCTTGAGGGAAGGATCGCGCCGGACCGCTTCGCAGACTTCGTAGCCGGTCTTGCCGGGCATGATGGCATCCACGAGCATGACATCGGGCCTGATCTCGGCAGCCTTTTCCAGGGCCGCGTTACCGTTGTCCACGATGGTAAGCTCGTAATCCTCGGTGGAGAAAATAATCCCCACGACCTTCTGGATGGTGATGCTGTCGTCGGCGAGAAGCAGTCTATTGCCCATCTATCCCTCCGCTGGTGGGAACGTTGGCGAAGCAGCCCGAAAACGGGCGGACGTCGAGGTGAACGGTGCAAAAACTAGCATAAAGAGTGGGGAGTGTCAAGCTTTTAGCCGTATTTAACGGAGTTGGGAGCCCCGTTTCAGGGCGAGGGGGTGGCGTGCGCCAGCAGAGGCGAGGGAGAAAATATCTTGGCAGCCAGAGACGAGAGATCCGCACGCAACTGATTGATGTCATGGACCTTCTTGTACTCGAGTCGACACGTGAGGAGGATAACGAAGAGATCGGCCTCCGGGTCTATCCAGATTGAGGTACCGCTGTAGCCGGTATGACCAAAGGAAACCTCGGAAAAGCCGCTCCCTGTCGGTGACGAAAAGGGGGAGGCGATGTCCCAGCCGAGGCCGCGCACGACCTTGCCGCCCCGGGAGAAATAGGGTGCCGTCATCTGGCGCACTGCACGGTCGGACAGGACCCGTCGGC
>DATDMX010000387.1:0-8317 GCA_036518575.1 Geobacteraceae bacterium
CACCATGGGGGTGCGGGGCCCTTACGGTAACTCCTTCCCCATCGAGGAGTTCTACGGCAAGAACCTCGTCTTCGTGGCGGGGGGGATTGCGCTGCCGCCCTTGCGCACCCTCATCTGGAATGCGCTTGACCAGCGGGAGAAATTCGGTGACGTGACCATCGTCTATGGCGCCCGCACCGAAGCCGACCTCGTCTACAAGCGCGAGCTGAAGGAATGGCAGGAGCGGGCCGATGTGAATCTCGTGAAAACCGTGGACCCGGGGGGAAACTCGCCGGCGTGGGACGGCAAGGTGGGGTTCGTACCGACGATCCTCGAGGAGGCGGCCCCTAGTGCCACCAACACCATCGCGCTCGTTTGCGGTCCCCCCATCATGATCAAGTTCACGCTTCCCGTCCTGGAGAAGCTCGGCTTCGAGGACTCCGCCATCTACACCACGCTCGAAAACCGCATGAAGTGCGGCCTGGGCAAGTGCGGCCGCTGCAACGTGGGCAACACCTACGTCTGCAAGGACGGCCCCGTCTTCACCGCCCGCCAGGTCAAGGCCATGCCCCAGGAGTTTTAACCCCTTTCATCGTCTGTTGGGGGCTTGAGGGTCCGGCTTGTCGCCGGGCCCTTTTTTTGTGGGTGGTATTTGGGGAAAGGAAGCGCTGGGCTAGCCGGCGTCGCTGAGGTACTGCCGGGAATAACTGACGTAATTGCTGGCCGACTTCGCAAGCCAGGCGATTTCGTCGGGGGTGAGATCGCGTTTATACTTGGCCGGAGCTCCCACCCAGAGGGTGTGGGGAGGGATGACTGTGCCTTCGGTGACGAGCGCCCGGGCCCCGACCAGTGCCCCTTCTCCCACCAGCACTTTGTCCATTACGATGGCCTGCATGCCAATGAAGGCGCCGTTTCCGACGGTGCAGCCGTGGAGAGTGACACTGTGGCCGACGGTGACATCGTCGCCGATGATAAGAGGGGCGCCGGGGTCGTCCGCATGCTTCTTGTGGGTGACGTGGAGCATGGAGAGGTCCTGGATGTTGGTGCGCGCGCCAATGAGGATGAAGTTAACGTCGCCCCGTGCCACCACGTTGTACCAGATGCTGCTCTGTGGCCCGATTGTCACGTCACCGATGATGACGGCAGTCTCGGCAATGAAGACGGAGGGGTCGATCTTGGGATGGATGCCACTGAAGGGACGGATCATTGAATCTTCTCGTTTTCGTGCGAAGTGCGTCGCGTGAATCAGTCCCGGGGGATTGCGATCATTCGGTCGAGAGCTCTCTTGGCTGCCACCCGAACGTCCTCCGGTACGGTGACCACCGGCGCCATGCTTTCCAGGGCGGTGGCGATGTCCTCGAGGGAGGTCAGTTTCATGTTAGGGCAGATGAGGGAACGGGAGGCAAGGATGAACTCTTTGTCGGGGTTTTCTCTGCGCAGCCGGAAGAGAATTCCTGCTTCGGTGCCGATGATGAAGCGCTTGGCGGAGCTCTTGCGGCAGTAATCATACATCCCGGTCGTGGAGCAGACGTGGTCGGCGAGCGCTACGACGGCGGGATTGCACTCGGGGTGGCAGATGAAGAGGGCGTCGGGGTGTTCAGCTTTGAGCGCCACCACTGCCTCCGGCTTCAGTCGCTCGTGGGTGGGACAGTAGCCGTCCCAGAAGTGGAAGGCCTTGTCGGAAAAACGAGCCACATAACGGCCGAGATTGCGGTCGGGAACAAAGATCACTTCCCGGTCGGGGAGCGAGTTGACCACTTTCAGCGCATTGGCGGATGTGCAGCAGATGTCGCTTACCGCCTTGACGGCAGCCGAGGAGTTGACATAGGTCACTACCGGCACGCCGGGATGCTCTTTTTTCATCTCCAGCAGACCCTCAACCGTCACCATGTCGGCCATGGGACACCCTGCGTCGAGGCGGGGAAGAAGAACGGTCTTCTGCGGCGACAGAATTGCGGCCGACTCGGCCATGAAATGGACGCCGCAAAAAACGATGACATCGGCCGTCGTCTTCGCGGCCTCGATGGAAAGGCCTAGGGAATCGCCAGTTATGTCGGCAATCTCCTGTACCTCGTCCCTCATATAGTTATGGGCAAGAAGGATCGCATTGCGTTTCTTCAGAAGAGCCCGTATCTGCTGTTTAACGTCTTCGGCTTCCATGGGAGGGTATCCTCGCGTCGTAGTGTCCCTGTGTCCGGGGGAGAAGAGTACGGGAAATAGTAGACAATGTTCCCAACGATGTCAAACCCTTTGCTGTGGTAAACGGGCGGCGCAGCTTGACATGGCCGGCCAAAACCACTATGATTGCTCCATGCAGCGACATGTTTTACCGGGCGGCCCCGACGCTATCGTCGACCGCTGAGAGGTGCGTTATGTTTGGAATAGGGATGCCGGAACTCATAGTAATCCTGGTCATTGCCCTGATCGTCATCGGACCGCAGAAGCTTCCCGACCTGGCCCGTTCATTGGGCCGCGGGCTGGCGGAATTCAAGCGTGCCTCGGAAGACTTCAAGCGCAACATCGAAGAGGAGGCCAAGGCGGGCGAGGAGAAAGAGCGGATCGCCCGGGAGGTAGCCGCCAAGGAAGAGACGGTCGGAGAGGCTGCGAAGCAGGAGACACCCAAGGCGGGCTGAGCACAATCAGGTGTAAAGAATTGGAAAAGGCGGGTTACCCCGCCTTTTTTTATTTCATTTCCTTCAATCGTTCCTTGGCTGTTTTCGCCTCGGGGACTGACGGGAAGTCATCCATAAGTTTTTTGTAGACGTAGCGGGCACTCTTCACGTCGCCCAACTCTTTGAATGCCATCCCCTGTTTCAGCATGGCCGCCGGCACTTTCTCCTTGCCGGGAAAGTCTTTGATCAATTGCTGGAATTCGAGAATGGCCTGCTCGTAATTCTTCTCGCTATAGTAGGTTTCCCCTATCCAGTACCGAGCGTTGGGAGTGAGCTCGTGCGCGGGATAGGCTTCCACGAACTTGGTGAGGATTTCCCGTGCTTTCTGCGGTTTCCCGCTCTTGGCGGCGGCAAGTCCCTGCTGGTAGAGGGCGTCCGGGGTCTGCTCTTTCTTGGGCTCCGCCGTTGTCTTTCCTTCTTCCAGGCGTTTGAGCCGATCCTCAATGGCAGTCAGGCGTCGTTCCAGATCGTCGCGGAAGACGGCGAGATCGTCGGCCGGCTTCTTCACCTGCAGTGACAGATCATCAACTTTACCGGTCAAGGCCCGCATGTCCACCTTGTTGGTGTCGAGGTTTGCCTGGAGGTCGGCGCTCGTCTTGCGAAGGGTGTCAATGTCCTTCAACCCCTCCTGGAGAGCGGCAATTTGTTTGTCGAGCTTGGCGAGCTCACGGGCGGATTCCCTCGCCTTCTTGTTCATCTCGTCGGTGAAGTCGGCCCGCAGCCCCACCAGTTCCTTTTCGGTGCGGAAACTGCGCCCCTTTATCTCGTCCAGGTCGCTCTGCACCACGTTGAGATCCCCCTTGCTGGCGCAGCCGGCCAGGGCGAGAACCAGGGCTATCGGTATTCCTACGTTTTGCATTTTCATAAGGCGTGTCCTCTCCAGGGAACTACACAGCGTGATGGTGCAACAATAGAAAAAGGGAGCCCTAAGGCTCCCCAGTTCAAGACATTCGCCGCTCTTACTTCACGACAACGAACTCAGCCCGCCTGTTTTTCGACCAGGCTGCTTCGTCGTGACCGGGATCGGCTGGTTTCTCCTTGCCGTAGCTGATGGTGGAGAGCCGTTCCGGTGACAGGCCAAGGGTTACGAGATAGCTCATGGTGGCTTTTGCCCTTCTTTCCCCGAGGGCCAGGTTATATTCGTCGGAACCACGCTCGTCGCAGTGACCCTCAATCTCAACTTTGACGTTGCTGTTTTTCTTCAGCAGGTCGAAATCCTTCTTCAGGGAGCCGCGTGCCGTGTCGGAAAGGGCGGCAGAGTCGAAATCGAAGTAGATTTTTTCCAGAGCCTTCTGAAGGGCGGAAGCCTCTTCCGTTACGTCTGTTACCGCAGCCTTTGCCCCGGTAGACTCGACGGGCTCTTCCTTCACCACAGGGGCAGGCTGGGGGGCGGGCTTCTCAACGGGAGCCGGGGGAGTGGGCTTGGTCGGAGGAGGCTGGGGAGCCGGGGCCGGAGCTGCAATCGGCTCTTCTTTCTTGACGATCTCCTCCTTGGCACAACCGCCGGCAAACAACAACCCGCAACAGAGAACAACACCGCAACCCACTACACCTCTACGCATTTTCCTCTCCTTTTGCTGCCGTAAGATAATTACTGCCGAAGGACAGGGCCTGGGGCAAATTCTCGCCAATTATACATAGTCTGCCACTGTTTTCAATAGCTATCTTGTCCTCACGGGTCGGGATGCGCGAGGTGGATTCTCGACCTGGCGCGTGCGGGGAAAGAACCCCGTCTCCTTCAGCCCTTTCGGCTTGACATCCGCTGAAAAGCGGCGGCATGATGGTGCCGTAACACGAGGTTAGTTTCCCATGGAAATTCTGTACAAAGACGACCACTTCGTCGCCGTCAACAAACCGGCCGGCCTCCTCGTCCACCGTACCTCCGTGGACCGCAACGAAAGCCGCTTCGCCCTGCAGCTCGTCCGCGCCCTCGTCGGCCGCCGCGTTTTCCCCGTACATCGTCTCGACAAGCCCACGTCCGGAGTCCTCCTCTTCTCCCTCTCCCCCGACGGCGCACGACGCATGCAGGAGGCATTAGTGGCGGGAGCGGTGGCAAAAACGTATCTGGCGGTGGTCCGTGGCGTTCCGGCAACGGCTGGCGTGATCGATTATCCCCTTGCCGACGAGCGCGGGAGTCAGGCGGACAAGGGGGGAAAGGAATGCCGTGTGGCTCGAAACGCCGTGACGAGCTACCGACTTCTTGCCTCCGTCGAGCTTCCCCATGCCGTGGGCCGCTACGCCACCTCCCGCTACTCCCTTGTTGCGCTTCGTCCCGTGACGGGGAGAAGGCACCAACTGCGGCGTCACCTGAAGCATATACTCCACCCCATCGTAGGTGATACGACTTACGGCGAAGGGCGCCACAACCGTTTCTTTCGGGAGGTCCTCGGGTGCGACCGTCTTCTCCTCGCCGCCGTCGAGCTTTCGTTCCTCCATCCGGTAACCGGTGAAGAGGTAACGATAACGGCCCCAGTCGATGGGACGTTTGCCGCGCTCCTCGATAGGTTGCAGTGGCGGGACGCCGTCCCGGAACGCTGGCATGCGTGGCAGTCCAACGGTTTGCAGACCGAGCGCTTCCCGGGGCCTGCGTAGCCGGAGACGGGGAAAACTGTTGACTTTTTCAGTCTGCTCCGGAAAATAGGCCAGACTGCATTCCTGGCAAGAAAGAGGTCGACGCATGAAGCAGATATCGTGGTTTCGTGGCATGTCGGGCGAAATTGTCGTTGATTTCGTGAAGCCGAAGCATTTTGCGGGTGCCATTCCCGTCGCAGCAGCCTTTCTCATCCTCCAACTGACGGCCGGCTTTGTGGGAAGACCCGGGAGATGGGGGGCCGCATGCGTCGCTCTTGTCATCTATGTGCTCCTTGCCGGTCGGCACGCACTCGCCTTGAGCCAAGGGCGGGAAGAACCGGTAGGGAGTACGGACCTCGTCCGCTTCGCGGGAAACTATCTTGTCTTGAGCCTTGCCTGGATTGTGCCGGTGCTGGTTCTCGGGAGCTTCTACGTTCGCAAGGCGGTTCAAGTCTCGCCCGAGCTTTTCGCCGGCCCTACGGTACTGTACCGGACCGGTTTCATGGGATTGGCCGGATTGTTCCTCGTTGTGGTATTGAGTGTCGTGCCGTTTCTCTGTCTGCTGCTCGTGGCCCGCTTCAGTGGTTTGCGCGCCCTTTTCGACCGTTCCGGCTGGCGCTGGCTCTTGTTGGAGCGCACCGATGATTTGGTCGCCTTCTATGCCGCCCTTTTCGGCGGGTTCGTTCTTTTTCTCGGAGCTTATCTCCTGCCGCTGAAACTGCTGGCACTCCTTTCGGCCAAACTCTTACCCGGCAAAGCATTCATTGTTGCCAGTTTTCTCTATTTCTTGCCAATTGCTGCCTCCGCGCGATTCGTTGGCAGGCTGAGCGGCTCGTTCGTGGCCGGCGAGCAGATCTACGACGTCGTGGCAGATGGGGGGCCTTTCTTCACCCTGCGGGTGGTTCAGGCTCCTTCTTCTGTCATCACGACGACGGTCCTCGCCGAGAACAAGGGTTTGTACGAACCGAAGCCGGACGTTAACCTCCTTATGGCAAGGATTGCCGGACTCGAAGGCGAGGCTCTCGCCATGGCGCGAAAAGAGGCCGAGGAGGCTGCCGCCCAGGGAGACACGCCGCTGCGAAGCGCCTGCGAGCTTGCCTTCCTGGCAAAGAAAGCGGAAGAAGCAGCGGCGGCGCTCGACCACGCGGCAGACGCCATCAATCGGGGGGCGCAGCGGGGTTTTGACGATCTGTGCGCCACCTTGTTCCAGGCATTCCATCGTCAGCGCTCCTCTCTCAAACTCGCTCCCGCTACTCTTGAGTTCCTTGGCTATGTTCTCATGAGCCGGGGAAAATACGTAGATGCCGCCTGGTGCTACCATGCGGCGGCGATTGCCAGCGGGGATCCCCTCAAGGCGCAAAAGAAGCTCATCCAGGCGGCGCAAGCGGCGGAGAAGGCAGGGCTGTCGAAGGAGGCGTACTTTCTTTACGACTTCTTCATCGCCAACTATCCCGACTCTACGCTTCTCGACTACGCGCGGGAAGCGCACGAACGGTTGAAACCCTACGCCGCTCAGGAAAAGGACTGAGCCGTAGGATGCGGGAGGGGGGACACTCTGGTGAACGGCATGAGGCTCATCGATCTGCGCAGCGACACGGTCACCCGCCCGACCCCGGCCATGCGTCAGGCCATGGCGGAGGCCGAGGTGGGCGACGACGTGTACGGCGAGGATCCGACGGTTAACCGTCTGGAGGCGCTTGCCGCGCAAACGCTGGGGCATGAGGCCGCACTGTTCGTGGCGAGCGGCACCCAGTCAAACCTTCTGGCCCTCCTTTCCCATTGCGGCAGGGGCGACGAGTACATTGCCGGTCAGGAGGCCCATTGCTATCGGTTCGAGGGTGGCGGGGCCGCGGTCCTGGGCGGCATTCAGCCCCAGCCCCTCGATTTCGAGGCGGATGGCACGCTTGATCTCGACCGGGTGGCTCGGATTATCAAGCCGGATGATCCCCATTTTGCCCGCACGACCCTCCTTTGTCTCGAAAACACCCAGGCCGGCAAGGTCCTGCCTCTCCTCTATCTCGAGCAGGCACGATCCTTTACCCGGGAGAAGGGTCTGCGTCTTCACCTCGATGGTGCCCGGCTTTTCAATGCCGCCGTTAAGCTCGGGGTACCGGCAGCCGCCCTGGCTCGCCATGTGGATTCGGTCTCTGTCTGTCTCTCCAAGGGGCTTGGCGCCCCCGTCGGGTCTCTCCTCTGCGGCAGCCGCGAGTTCGTTGCCTCGGCACGGCGCTGGCGCAAGGTCGTGGGAGGCGGGATGCGGCAGGCGGGAGTGCTCGCGGCAGCAGGTATCGTTGCGCTTACCGACCATGTGGCGCGTCTGGCGGAGGACCATGACAATGCCCTTCTCCTTGCGAGAGGGCTTGCCGGGATCGAGGAGCTGCGCGTCGATCCGGCAGCGGTGCAGACGAATATGGTCTTTGTTTCCCTGCCGCCTGAAACCGTGGCACCCCTCACGTCCTTTCTCCGCGAGCGGGGCGTGATCGTTTCGGGCCGGGGGGGCTTGCGGCTTGTTACCCATCTCGATGTTTCCGCCGGTGATGTGGAGCGGGCCGTAGCGGCGTTTCGGGAGTATTTCGAAAAGCATTGAAGGCGCAACGTTAGTGCTTTAGCCATGAGGAGGACAGATGTCTGTTTCACAGGAGGAGCTGGCCCTGCAGGTGGATGTGGCCGAATGGAGCTGGCTTAGGGCCCATCTGGAGCGGGGCGGAGTGATAATGGTCGACCAGGCGCTCGATCTCGTTGAGGCGGGCCGTACGATCGCTGCCGATGATTCTGCCACCGTGACGGCTTGGATCGCGTCGGGGAGGCTCGCCAAGCCGGGCATTGAGCGGATAGCCGCCTGGGATGCCACGCCGGGCAAGACGTTTCGCACCCTTATCATCAGTCCCTACGTTTTGATCCAGGAGATAGCGAAGGAGGTGTACCGATGAGCGACGGCAAAGAGACTCCGGTATCCTGCGCGAAATGCAGCGCGGTTTGGCAGAAGAGCGGCACGACCAACTGCTGGAGCGGTGATCCGGCGACCGCGCCGCCGCGGCCGGGTAATTGTCCTGGCGCGACTTACGACGATGTCATCGGCGAGGCCTTTCGCACCT
>DATDMX010000388.1:0-9818 GCA_036518575.1 Geobacteraceae bacterium
TCATGATCGAGCAGACGCGTTGAGTATTGTCGAACAGACCATAGCACTCGGCTTCGGACAGGAAAATCTTTCCCGGGCGGTGTTCGTGGTCCCCTTTGCGGTGGGTCATGGCGGACTGATCGGTGAGGATGTCGGTAAGCGACATGCTGTAGGGGTTCACAGGAAGGGTGATGTTGCCGATTACGGCGTAGAATTGGTCGGTTGGGAAAATAACGAGTTTCCTGGCTGCATCCATAAGTACGGTCCCTCCTTAGTCGATAGGTTGCCGACGATGCTCTAGCCTCAACATTCCTCCCGGTGAAAATTGCCAATCCTGCTCCCCATGCCCTGCAACCGCCAAAGCAGGGAACATCGGGTGCTCGTGTATCGTTTTTGCTTCCAAATCCAGTAGATAGCGGATTATCCTGGAAATGCAAAGCTGTGACAACTTAATATTTTTTAAGTTTGTCTGTTTCTGTTAGAAATTCACTTCTATTCCGATCTGCTTTTGATCCGTCAGAACCTGTAAATCCTCTCCCAGACTTGACATACAAAAGATCATATGCACTTCACGCGTGCATTTTGGGTTAAAAATACACGCGTGAAGTGTGCCAGGGGAAGAGGGCTGCGCGCAGGAATCATGGCGAAGCCCATGGCGGTTATGCCCTTAGGTTGTTATTCCTTTTCAAAATCCCGCTCGATGGCGTTCGCCACTCCTCTCGCCGCGGCTCTCAATTCATGACAACTGTTGCGGTTAACCGCTGAATCGAGACACGCCTTGAAGTTGGCGGGGATCTGACCTTCCTGCACGACGAGGTCAACACCGTTGCCTTTCGTGATATGCAGTGCTCCGGAAGAATAATCTACCTTGAAATCGTCCTTGTAGTCGCATCTCATCGCTCTCACCTCTCTTCTTGTCACCATTATGGCACATATGAAGGTGATATCCAATATCAATATGACCTGTAGCTGTTCAGCGTTTCCCGCCAAAAACGTATACGATGTCAACCGTATACAACCTTTTTCTCTTTCCCGCCCTCCGCTATACTGGAAGCTGATTAATCCATTCCTTGCGGGGCGGACATCATGTGCAAAAAGCTTTTCATCGCGGCCACGGGCCAGCATTGCGGCAAAACCACCGTCAGCCTCTCGCTGATGCATCTGGCGCGGCAGCGCTACGGCCGGGTTGGCTACGTGAAGCCCCTTGGCCCCAAATGCCAGGAGTTCAACGGCATCACCGTGGACAAGGACGCCGGCCTCATGGCCCGGGTCTTCGGCCTTGAGAAGGACATCGCCCTCATGTCGCCGCTCGTCCTCGGCCGGGGTTCCACCAAGAAGTTCCTCGACGGCGAGCTCTCCCGCGAATGGGCCATGGAGCGGATAGAGACGGCCTGCCGGGAGCTGGAATCGCACTGCGACCTCCTCCTCATCGAGGGTGCCGGGCACGGCGGCGTCGGTTCGGTCATCAACCTCAACAATGCCGACATCGCACGGCTCGTGGACGCACCGGTGGTCATGGTGGCAGGGGGCGGCATAGGAAATGTCATCGACTCGGTCCGCCTGAACCTGGCCCTCTATCGGGAAGCCGGAGCGGATGTGCGCATGCTCCTCATCAACAAGCTCATCCCCGAGAAGCGAGAGACGTCGCTCGCTTACCTCTCCAAGGCCTTTGCCGGCAGCGGCATCCGCGTGTGCGGCGCCTTCGACTACTCGCCGGTTCTGGCCGACCCGACCCTCCAGAGCATTGCCAAGCTCCTCGGCCACCCCCTTCAGGGAGACCCGCTCGGCAGGCAGCGCATCGTCCACCATATCCAGTTGGGCGCCGCCTCGTCCCAGAAGGTGATCGACAACCTGCGGGAATCGACCCTCCTCATCACCAACAGCTCCCGCGACGAGCTCCTCGTCACCCTCTCGTCCCTCTACCACATCCCCGCCTACCGCGCCCGGATCGCCGGTCTCGTCATCCCCGGCCATACCCCCGTTTCCCCTGTGACGAGTAAGATCATCGAGGAGAGCGGCATCCCCCACATTCGCATCGAGGAAACCACCGCCGAGGTCTTCACCGCCCTCAACTTCCACGTCTCCAAAATCGCCGCGGAAGACACCGAGAAAATCTCCCTCATCACCAGCCAGGCCGAGGAAGTAATCGATTTCGCGGCCATCGAAAGCCTCCTCGCCACAAACACCCGCGCAGCTGCCTGAGAGGGTTTACTCCACACCCTGAACGACAAGGGGGACGGATATGTCATCCGTCCCCCTTTATTGCACCTAAGCCGAGCGTGCGTAGTCACGCCACGAGGGGAAGCCCCCAGCTCGCCCTCACGCGGAAGTCCTGCCCGTGAGGATGCCGGCAGTAGAGGCTGTAGGCGAAGGCGAGGGCGTGGGGACAGCGGCAGCCGTCAGCCCTGAGACACTTGTAGACCTCGCCGTACACCTGGTGGGTCCGGCACTTCGCCGTATCCGGAAATACCCGCGTGGAATCCATACGCTACTCCTACCCCTTGCCTTTCAAATAATCGTTGATGGCGGCCGCGCCATTCTTCCCGTCTCCCATGGCGAGGATGACCGTGGCGCCGCCGCGCACGATGTCGCCCCCGGCAAAGACGCCGGGAATGCTCGTGGCGCCGTTGTCGTCGGCCGCGATGTTCCCCCATTTGTTGAGGACGAGGTCGGGCGCGGTGGCGGTGAGAAGAGGGTTCGCCCGCGTCCCTACCGCGTTCACCACCACCTCCACCGGGATGTCGTACTCGGAACCGGGAACCGCCACGGGTTTTCGGCGCCCCGATTCATCGGGGGGGCCAAGTTCCATGCGCTGGCAGCGAAGGGCCGAAACCCAGCCGTCGGCGCTTCCGGCGATCGCAAGGGGAGCGGTCAACATGACGAACTCCACCCCCTCTTCCTTGGCGTGCTTGATCTCCTCCACGCGGGCGGGCATTTCGGCTTCGCTCCGGCGGTAGACGATGAGAGCCGCTTCCGCGCCGAGGCGCCGGGCGGTGCGCACGCAGTCCATGGCGGTGTTGCCGCCGCCGATGACCGCCACCTGCCGCCCTGCCATGATGGGGGTGGCGGCGTCGGGATTGCGCCCCGCTTCCATGAGGTTTACGCGCGTGAGGAATTCGTTGGCCGAGTAGACGCCCTTCAGGTTCTCGCCCGGGATGTTGAGCATGGTGGGAAGTCCCGCGCCGTTGGCGATGAAGATCGCGTCGAATTCCTGCCTGAGCTCGGAGATCGTCATGGTCTTGCCGATGATGACGTTGCACTCGATCTCGACCCCGAGGTCCACGAGCCGCGCCACCTCCACGTCTATGATGCTCTTGGGAAGCCGGAACTCGGGGATACCGTAGCGCAGAACCCCGCCCGTGTCGTGGAGCGCCTCGAAGATGGTGACGCCGTGGCCGTGGCGGGCCAACTCGCCTGCCGCGGTGAGGCCTGCCGGGCCGCATCCCACCACCGCTACGCGTTTGCCGCTTGTCGCCGGGAGTGTCGCCTTGGCGAGCGTGGCCGCGTTCACCATGGCCCAGTCGGCCACGAACCGCTCCAGGTAGCCGATGGCCACCGCCTCGCCCTTCACCCCGCGCACGCACTTGGCCTCGCACTGGGTCTCCTGGGGGCAGACCCGGCCGCACACCGCCGGAAGCGCATTGTCGCCCTGGAGGATGCGGGCGGCCTCGGGGAGGTTCTCGCTGGCCAAGGCGTCGATGAACTCGGGGATGGAGACCCCCACCGGGCAGCCGGCCACGCAGGGACGGTGCTTGCACTGGATGCAGCGTTTGGCCTCGCGGACCGCGTCCTCGCGGGAGAGGCCGAGGTTCACTTCCCAAAAATTGCGGCTTCGAACCGCGGCGTCAAGTTCGGGCATGTGCACGCGGGCAAGCGCCAGGCGCTCCTTAGTCGTGAGATCATTTGCCATGGAGCACCTCCTTGAGCCGGCATTCATGGGCAAGGCGGGCTCGTTCCTCGAAACTTCGGTACATGGTGAGACGGTCGGTAAGGCTTGCGAAGTCCACGAGGTGGCCGTCGAACTCGGGGCCGTCGACGCAGGCGAATTTCGCCTCGCCCCCCACCACCACGCGACAGCCGCCGCACATGCCGGTGCCGTCGATCATGATGGGGTTGAGGCTCACCACGGTCTCGATGCCGTGGGGGCGGGTCTGTTCGGCCACGGCCCGCATCATGGGGACGGGACCGACGGCAAAGACCGCGGCCGGCCGGCGTTCGGGGTCATCGATCAAATTCGCCAGCGCGTGGGTGACAAACCCCTTGGCGCCGAGGCTGCCGTCTTCGGTGGTGATGAGAAGCTCGCGGGAGAAGGCGGCAAGCTCGTCGGCCAGGATGATGTACTGGCTGGAGCGGCCGCCGATGATGGTGGTCACCTCGTTGCCCGCTTCCGCCAGGGCCCGGGCCAGGGGGTAGAGGACGGCCGTGCCGACGCCGCCCCCCACGCAGGCAACGCGCCCCCAGTTCTCGATGTGGGTGGGCAGCCCGAGGGGCCCGGCCACGTCGCGGATTTCCCCGCCGGCGGGGATGGCAACGATGGCGCGGGTGGAGGCACCGATGGCCTGCACGAAGAGGGTGATGGTGCCGGCTTTTGCATCGGCGTCGCCGATGGTGAGAGGGATGCGCTCCTCCCCCTTGGCGGCGCGCACGATGACGAACTGCCCCGGCTTGCGGGCCGTGGCGATACGCGGCGCCTGCACCACCAGCCGGTGGAGGTTCGGCGCCAGGATGTCGTTTGCGATGACGTGAAACATTGTTCTTACACCTCGTATAGTGATTTTCTATGATACTAGCCAAGCTGAGCTGCGGCCAATCAGGTGAGACACTGAAAAATTCCCATGCACCATAAACACCCCCCACACGGCTCCCTATTCACGTAACAATCCTGCTCGAAACTTTCCCCCTGGAGATAGTCGCAGGGGGCAAGGGTGCAGCTCGTGCAGAAGGGATGGTCGTAGCGCAGCACGTTGTCCCGGAAGGAGCGGAACGCCTCGCTGTTCCATATCTCAATGATACTCCCTTCGGCCAGGTTGCCAAGGATTCGGGGATGCACGTTCTGTTCCCAGCCGTTGGTGGCCGTGCGGCAGCCGTGCCAGAGGAAGTGACACGGATGGACCTTCCCGTCCCGGGAGACGAAGGCGCTTCCTTCCTCGACGAAGCTGCAGCGGCGCCGCGCGCGGGGTGCGGCCTCGGGAAGGCGAAGCTCCAGCCCCTCCGCCGCTGCCACGTCTCGCGCCTCCTCGAACACCTCGACCACTTCGGAAAGCCGCGTCCAGTCAAAGGCCAGGAGCCGCCGCATGTCGAGGCTCACCCCGCGTTCCCGGGCGTCGTTTTTGATCGCTTCAACGAAGTCGATGATGCGCTGCTCCCCGGGGGTGCGGGAAAAACGCCACAGAAGCTCGAAGTAGCGTTCGATGGCCACGCCCGCCACCTGGGCCTTCACGCGCCAGGCATGGAAGAGGGAGAGGGCGGCGTCGGAGCTCCCCTCGTAGAGGGCATGGCGGGCATGGGCCTCGTCGTAGGGGATGAGATGGGAGACGATGGCGAAATTCGCCCCACGTGCGGCAGCCCAGCGGAGCGCTGCCGGGAGTTCGCGCAGGTTATCGCGCCTGGCGACAAATTCCACACCCACCCGAAGCTGTGGGGCGCAAACGGACCGGGCCGCGGCCAGGGCCGCCAGGGCAGATTCCAGGTCCGAGAGCTCGCCTCCCTCGCGCAGCGAACGGAAGGTGGCGGGAGAGGCGCCGTCCATGGAGAGGCAGACCCGATCGATGCCGGCTTGGGCAAGGGCAAGGGCGCGCTCGTCGGTCATAAGGAGACCGTTGGACTGGAAGCCGACCCAGGAGGCCGCGGGCATGAGGCTCTTGGCTCGGGCGATGAACCGCTCCAGGCCCGGATGGAGGAGCGGCTCGCCGATACCGTTCAGGACAAGCGATTCCAGGCGGGGGAAGGCCGGCTCCAAAAGGAGAAACGTGAGTGGGGAGATATCCCCCTCGCTCCCGCCGCCTCCCGCCTGCTTCATGCACATGGCGCAGGAGAGGTTGCAGCGGGTCGTCGTCTCCACGAAAAGCCGCGAAGGGTACTCGCGCAAGGGGGGTGCGGGCTCAGGGCTAATATTGTCAGCAATCTTTAACATCGTTGTACGAAATGCCTGGGAGCAAAGCGATCCAGGCAGGTTAGAGAAAAACCGCATAAGTCACGATTTTCGATGCCAGAGTGGGGCTTGCGGAGGGACTCCGCGGAGACGTAGCAGGGCTACGTCGCACAAGGGTTGCCGAACGCAAACCCGCTCTGGCGCGAAAAGCGCGACTTACCCCAGGCAGGAAGCCACCACTTCGGCAACGTCCCTCACCCTCACCCCGCTCTGCCCGTCCTTCAACCCATCCTCGAACATGGTGAGGCAATACGGGCACGAAACGCAGACCGTGTCGGGATTGGCCGCCAGGGCCTCTCCCACGCGCTCCCGGTTGATGCGCGTCCCCGCGTGCTCCTCCATCCACATGCGGCCGCCGCCGGCCCCGCAGCAGAAGGAGTCGCCGCGTTTTCGTGAAAACTCCGCCGGGGCCCGGCCAGTGGCCTTTGCCAGCACCTCCCGCGGCGCGGCGTAGATGTCGTTGTGGCGCCCGAGGTAGCAGGAGTCGTGGAAGATCACGCGGCCGTCATCGGCCTCACCCTTCAGGGGCAGTCTGCCTTGCAAGAGGAGGCGCTGGATGAGCTCCGTGTGGTGGACCACCTCGAGTTCCAGGCCGTAGCGGCGGTAGTCGTTGGCAAGAGTGGAGAAGCAGTGGGGACAGGCGGTGATGACCTTGGAGACCCCTCTTTCCCGGAAGAGCCGGACGTTCTCGAGGGCCATTTTCTCGAAGAGGAACTCGTTCCCCAGCCGCCGCACGCTGTCGCCGCAGCACTTCTCCTCACGCCCGAGAATCCCCCAGGAGACCCCGGCGGCGTCGAGGACCGCGGCAAGGGCGAGGGTGACCTGTTTGCTCCGGGAGTCGAAGGCACCGGCGCAGCCGACGTAGAAGAGGTACTCAGTCCTTCCGACGGCAAAGGGTTTCGCCTCAAGGGTGGCGGCCCACTTTCCCCGCTCGCTCGGCGCGATCCCCCAGGGGTTGGAGCGCCCCTCCATGTTCTCGAAGAGGTTGAGGAGTTCTTCGGGGAAGCTCGCCTTCGCCTCCACGAGGTGGCGCCGGAGTTCCACGATCTTGGGCGCCTGCTCGATGAGGACCGGGCACGCCTCCAGGCACGCGCCGCAGGTGGTGCAGGACCAGATGGCCTCGGGCGGCAGGGTCCCTTCTCCTTCCTCGCCGATGAGGGGAAGCCCGGCAGCCTCGCCCCTCTTCAGAAGCGGAGCGTTGGCGAGGAGATTGGTCTTGATGGCGTGGACCACCTGGCGGGGATTCAAGGGTTTTCCCGTGGCGGCGGCCGGGCAGGAGCTCTGGCAGCGGCCGCACTCGGTGCAGGTGAAGGAGTCGAGGAGGTCCTTCCACGTGAGCTCGTTCACCGCGCCGGCACCGAAGCGCCCTTTGGCGGTGAACTCCTCCCGCGCCGGCACGAGGGGCTTGTCGAGTCCGCCGAGGAAGCAGTTGGGGATGGCGGTGAGGATGTGCAGGTGCTTGCTCGCCGGCAGAAAGGCGACGAAGGCCAGCAGCACGAGGGCATGGAGCCACCAGAAGAAGGGGGCCGGTGGCGCCGCTGCGGCAAAGGTGGACAGGATGGTGGCCGCAAGGGAGGAAACCGGCATCCAGGCCCCATCCTCATGTCCTGCGGCGATCTCGGTGCCGTGGAGGCCGAAGTAGGCGAGCATGAGGAGGGCGATGCAGGAAAGGATGAAGAAGGCCTCGAAGCTTCGCCCCTTCACGTAGGCGCTGTCGAGGCTTTCCGGTTTGAAAAAAAGACGCCGGCCACACGAAAGGAGGGTCGCGGCCAGCGCCAAAAGGGACGCGAGGTCGAAGAGGAGGACGAGGACGTGGCGAAACGGTGCGGGGAGAAGCCCGGTCAGGGTGAAGCCGGGAACGATCCCCTGGAGGAGGAACTCGGTGTTGGCAAGGAGGAGGAGGAGAAAGGCCCAGACGAGGACCATGTGGTTAAAGCCGAAGGGACGGGCAGCCACCCGCTTCTGGCCGAGGGCGAAGAGGAAGGCCTGCTTGAGCCGCGCGGCCGGCCGGTCGACGCGCACCTCGGCCCGGCCGAGACGCACGAGCGAGAGGCGCCGCCAGCAGCCCCAGGCGAAAAGGGCGAAGGAGGCGGCAAGAAGCGTGACGAATATGGTTTGGTCTGGTTGCATTGGGGGACCCTTCCTGTGGACCGTGAATATGACTCATGGGTCCCCTAAGACCCATAAGTCGTATATAAAAGCGAAAAGATCAGCCTTGTTTCAGGCCGCGAATCTGCTCGGTCAACGCCGGCACCACGTCGAAGAGATCGCCCACGATGCCGTAGGTGGCCACCTCGAAGATGGGGGCTTCCCGGTCGCGGTTGATGGCGATGACCGTGTCGGAGTCCTGCATCCCCACGAGGTGCTGGATGGCGCCGGAAATGCCGCAGGCGATGTAGATCCTGGGACGCACGGTCTTCCCCGTCTGACCCACCTGCCGCTCGGGGGGAAGCCACCCGGCGTCCACGGCGCTCCGCGACCCGCCCACGACACCGCCCAGCTCGTCGGCCAGTTCCTGGAGCAGGGTGAAGTTCTCCTTCGCCATCATCCCCCGGCCCCCCGAGACGATGAACTCGGCGCCGGCGATGTCCACGGCGTCCTTCCCCTTCTTGTCCGTGATGATTTCGAGGACCTTGGTGAAGATGTCCGCCTCGCGCGGGGCGAAGTTCTCCCGCAGGATCTCGCCGCCGGCGACTGCGCGCTTTTCGGGAAGCGGCATGACCTGGGGGCGCACCGTGGCCATCTGGGGCCGGAAACGGTCGCACATGATGGTGGCCATGATGTTGCCGCCGAAGGCCGGACGGGTCTGCATGAGGTTTCGCTTGTCGTCGATGCCGAGCCCCGTGCAGTCGGCGGTAAGCCCGGTCTTCACCCGTGTGGCCACGGCGCCGGCGAGGTCGCGCCCCGTGCCGCTCGCTCCCATGAGGACGATTTCCGGCCGGTGGCGTTCGATGAGGTGGCAGAAAGCTTCCAGGTAGGGTTCGGTGCGGTAGTCGCGGTAGACCGGGTGGTCGAGGAGGTAGGCCTTGGAGGCCCCGTAGGCGAATGCTTCCTCGCAGAGGTGGGCGACGTCCGTGCCGATTACGACCGCGCAGAGCTCCACCCCGAGGGCACGGGCCAGCTCCCCGCCGGCCCCCATGAGCTCCCACGAGACCCGGGCCGCTTCACCGCCGCTCTGTTCCACGAAAACCCAGACCCCGCGGAAGCCGGCCACATACTCACGCCGCTTCTTTTCCTCCTCGTCGATCTCCTCGGCGGGAAGGGAGCCTTCCTGTTCAAGCTGCGCGAGGATGGCCAGTTCCTCAGGGGTGTAGAAGATTTCCAGAGCGCTCCCCGGGCACGCCTTCACGCATTTCACGCAGCCGATGCACTTCTCCAGGAGGACCTGCGGTTCCCCCGCGTCGCTCATGTCGATGCCGTTCACGGGGCACACGCTCTGGCAGCGGGCGCCGCACGCGATGCACTTGCCCGCCACGAGGCGGACTTTCCCCCGGGGTTTCTTCAGCTTCTTCGGTTCGGTCACGAAATCTCCCTTCTATAAACCTTCAACAGTATTTTCCAAGAGCTGTAACTCCAGGAAAATCAGGTCTGAAAAGTCTTGCCAAGCGGGTGCGAGATTTCGGCCAGATCGTCGCCGGCCCGCAGGAGCTTCGCTGAGGCGTAGCAGCGCTACGTCGAAGCGGAGCTT
>DATDMX010000389.1:0-3326 GCA_036518575.1 Geobacteraceae bacterium
CGCAGGCGATTGCCGTGCCGGTGGCCACGTCATAGGTGATCCAGATACCCCAGGGATAGCCGTCGGACAGGTTGGTGACCGCGCCTATCCCCTTCACGTAGCGCACCCCCACGAGGAAGAAGCCCACAAGGGTGAGGGCGAGGAGGACAAAGAACGACGGGGTAAAAATCTTGGCTTCAAGTGTCTGGAATTCGTCGTGATGGCTGGCCATTAGCGCTTCTCCCCCTCATCCCCGTGCTCGCCGGGTTTCTCCTGTTTCTTCATGTTCCTTACGGCCAGAAAGCAGAGCGTGCTGTAGAGGGCCACCGGTGCGATGAACCCCTTGTAGATGGTGTGCTGGATCTTTTCGGAGAACTCGGCAGGGGGCTCCGACTTCAGGTTGGGGAGCCCCAACTTGTCGAAGGGCATGGCCGCGAGGTAGAGATGATTCGTCCCCCCCGCCTCGTGCTCGCCGTAGATATGGTAAATGTAGCGGTCGGGATGTTCCTGGAGGCGCGCCCTGGCATCCTGAAGAAGATCCTTGCGTTTGCCGAAGGTGATGGCGCCCGTGGGACACGCCTCTGCACAGGCAGAGATTCCCTTCTGGCGCAGGTTGGTGTTCTTGCACAGGTCGCACTTCACGATCTGGGGAATGGCCTTTTCCCACTGGAAACGGGGAATATTGAAAGCGCACGCCACCTGACAGTAACGGCAGCCGATGCAGGTGTCGCGGCTGTAGTCGACGATGCCGGTCGTCTTGTCCTTGGTCATGGCGCTCACGGGGCAGACCGAGACGCAGGAGGGTTTCTGGCAGTGCATGCACGAGTACTTGATATAGGACCAGCGGCTCTCCGACTCCTTGAAAAGCTTGATGAGCGTTCGGGTGTTTCCGGAGAGGTCCGACGGCGTATCCCAGAGGGCGTCCTTATCGAACGTGGCGTGTTCGTAGGAGAGATGGCCGTAATCGCCATTCACCCGTTTGCACACCGCCATACAGGCCTTGCAGCCGACGCACTTGCTGGCGTCGTAGAGCATGCCCAACTCCTCGTCGTTCACGTGCAGGGGTTCAGAGGCACGGGCCTCGGCACCGCCGGTAAGGACGGTTGCGCCGGTGAGCCCCACGAGCTTGAGGAAGTCGCGTCTACTCTGTTTTTTCATGGTCGTCTCCCCCCTTCGTGTCTCCATCGCCGGGGAGTTTTTTCGCCAGCATGGCACCGGCGCCGAGAGCCGCGCCGGCGGCCAGCCCCACAACGCCTGTAGTGAGCGGGTCGGGGCCTTTCCCCTTATCCTTCAGGTCCACCGGCGCGTAGCTGTCGAACGGCGTCGGTTCGTGGATCTGGAGTTTGTCGGCGATGGCCATATTGAAGAGGATACCCGGCTCGGTGCAGCCGATGCAGGGGTGCCCCGCGGACACGGGCCAAACACCCACGTCGTTGAAACGCTGCACGGAGCAGTTGGCATAAGTCGCCGGCCCCTTGCACCCCAGCTTGTAGAGACAGTATCCCTGGCTGTGGGTCTCGTCGCCGTATGCCTTGGCGAACCGCCCCGCATCGAAGTGGGGACGACGCTCGCAGTGCTCGTGAATGCGGCGGCCGTAGGCGAACTTGGGCCGACCGAGGGCGTCCAGGTCGGGCAGCTTGTTGAAGGTGAGGTAGTAGAGCACTGTGGAGAGGAAGTTGTACGGATTGGGAGGACAGCCGGGAATGTTGATGATCGGTTTGTCCTTGATGATGTCACGCACGCCCACAGCCCCGGTCGGATTGGGTGCCACGGACTGGATGCCGCCGTAGCTGGCACACGTGCCGATGGGAATGATGGCCACTGCCCCCTCCGCCGCCTTGTTGAGGGAGTCGATTGCCGTTTTTCCCCCCACCTTGCAGTAGATGCCCATATCCTTGGTGGGTATGGCCCCCTCCACCACGAGGAGGTACTTGCCGCGGTTGGCCTGCATTGAGTCGTGGAGCGAGGCTTCCGCCTGGGCGCCGGAGCCGACCATGAGGGTTTCGTGGTAATCGAGGGAAATCTTCTCCAGGATGAGCGAGGCAATCGTCGGATGGGAGGAGCGGAGCAGCGACTCGGAGCAGCCGGTACACTCCTGAAAGTGGAGCCAGATCACCGGCGGCCGGTTGTCCGGCGACGCCGCGGCTTCTGCCACCTTGGCTGCCATATCGATGGGGAGTCCCATCATGGCGGTCAGGGTGACGCAGGTCTTGATAAAATCCCGCCGCGAAACACCGCGCAGGGTACTGTTCTCTTTCATAGCGCCTCCTGGAACTGGTTCATTGAAATGGGCCAACCGGTCGGTCGGTCGCAAACCACTGGTAATTGGCAACTGCCGTGCCAAAGCGTTTACGTGTCTACGAAACGGCTTTTGAGTGGTTAACCTGCTGATTTTACAGAGGGCTAGAACAGCTAAGGGAACCTTGAACGGGCTAAGAAACTATTCACTTGTCTCATTTTGTCCAAATATGTATCATTTTGTCTCACGAACACGTATCATCTTGACTCAAACTCTCCGAGGGAACTTGTATGCTCAAGGGACACATTCTCATCTGTGACGACGAGGAAGAAATTCTTCGCTACCTGCAGAAGCTCCTCCAGACCTCAGGCTTCACCGTTTCAACCTTCGACTGCGGCGAAAAACTCCTGCAGCGCCTGGAGGCGGGAGATGCCAGCGGTGACCTTCTGCTCCAGGATGTGCGTATGCCGGGACTGGACGGCATCCAGGTCCTGCAGCGGGTACGGAAGCTCAGACCTGACCTCCCCGTCATCGTCATGACCGCCTATGGCACCATCGATGCCGCCGTGGAGGCGATCAAGATCGGCGCCCACGACTATGTGACCAAACCATTTCCCAAGGAGAAGATTCTCGCCGTTCTCGACATGGCGATGGAGAGGGAACTGCTCAAAAGGGAAAACCGGTCCCTGAAGGAGGAACTGCATCGCCCTGTGCCGGACAACATCGTCTTCGTGAGCCAGAAGTTTCGTGACATCTACGACCTCACCCTGCGTGTCGCTGAAAGTTCCGCGAACATCCTCATCCAGGGTGAGTCCGGGACCGGGAAAGAACTCATCGCCGGCGCAATCCATGACAACAGCCCCCGTAAGGGGAGGCGTTTTCTTTCCATAAATTGTGCGGCCCTGTCGGATACGCTTCTGGAAAGCCAGCTCTTCGGTCACGTGCGCGGGGCTTTCACCGGCGCCGTCACTACCCAGAAGGGGCTCCTCGAGGAGGCGGATGGGGGCACCCTCTTTCTCGACGAAATCGGCGACATGAGCATGGCCATTCAGGCAAAGCTCCTCCGGGTAATCCAGGAGCGCGACTTCATCCCCGTGGGCGCCACCAG
>DATDMX010000390.1:0-7800 GCA_036518575.1 Geobacteraceae bacterium
TTATTGACGGTGGGAGTGCGATACATGAAAAATAGTAGAATCTGGGCAGTGGTGGCTACTCTTGTGGTTACGTTCGGGGCGGTTTCCGCTCGGGCTGACTATGCGGCAGGGATGAAGGCCTACGAAAAGGGCGATTACGCCAGCGCCCTGCAGAACTTCAGGGATGACAAGAATCCCGCCTCAATGACCATGATTGGCCGTATGTACGACGGCGGCATCGGTGTCGACCAGAATATCAAGGAAGCCTTCAAATGGTATCATAAGGCTGCCCAGCGCGGAGACGCCAAAGGTATCTATTTCCTCGGCTATAAGTACTACACCGGCGAAGCGGTGAAGCTCGATAAACCAACAGCCGCAAAATGGTTTCAGAAGGCGAGTGACAAAGGGCTCGCCGAGGCGAATTATATGCTCGGGCGCATGCTGTGTCTCGGCGAAGGTGTGAAAAAGGACAGGAAAAAGGGGGTGGCCCTGTTGCGCAAGGCTGCCGACCAGGGATATGCCGACGCTCAGTTTCTGCTCGGCTCACTTTTGTATAACGGTGACGGCGGGCCGCGAAATAGAGAAGAGGGTGAGGGGTGGCTGCGAAAGGCCGCTGCACAGGGACACGGGAAAGCAACGCAGGCCCTGGAGATGATCAAGGAAAAATAGAAGAGCAGTTCCTCGGTCACGGACGGAGGAATGGGAACGTCCCGCACCGATGCGGGCCTCAAAGCCTCGCCATGAAGCCCGGCACGGCTGCAGGGGGGTTAGACAAACAGATCGGCTTCGTCGTAACCGGCGTCTTCGGTTTCATCTTTCTGGGAAGCCATGATGAAGGCTATTCCTGCCCCAAGGACCGCTCCCGCGAGAAAGGTGAGGAGCACTGTCCCGACGTTTTTTGACTTTTCTTCTTCAGCCATGCCGACCTCCGTTAGGTAAAAGGGTTTTTGGGGGTACATAGGGCAAGCGCAAGAGTGTGGCGACTCGTCGTTCTCCCCATGATAGGCCCTACTGATTTACATACCAAGTAATAGTGGCAAAATCAAGCAGCAAATGAATTTAAGATGGCGCCTGTTGCCGCTTCATAGATTGGGTGGCAGGACGCGCTTCCCTCCGGATTGGCCACCCTGACCGTGAAAATCTTCGCACGTTCACTTCGCTGCTCCATCAGGATTCCGCTACGAGGTTGAAATGTCTCCCAGAATAAGAATACTTCCCGAGAATCTGACCAACAAGATCGCTGCCGGCGAGGTTGTTGAGCGCCCGGCTTCGGTCGTCAAGGAACTGGTGGAAAATGCGTTGGACGCCGGTTGCAGCGAGGTGACTGTCGAGCTCGAAGGTGGAGGGAAACGACTCATAAAGGTTACGGATAACGGCTGTGGCATGTCCCGCGAGGACGCACTCCTTGCCATCGAGCGCCACGCTACGAGCAAGATTGCTACCGATGCCGATCTCTTCACCCTGACGACCCTCGGGTTTCGCGGTGAGGCGCTGCCATCCATCGCCTCGGTCTCGCGTTTTCACTTGGCTACCCGTGAGAAGGGGCGCATCGAGGGAACCGAGATCTACGCCGAGGGGGGGACGATCCGGGAGGTGAAGGCGTGCGGCATGGCGGAAGGAACGGTCATGTCCGTGCGGAACCTTTTTTTCAATACGCCTGCCCGGCTCAAGTTCATGAAGAGTAACGAAACGGAGACGGGGCACGTGGGGGACCTCCTCACCAAACTGGCCATATCTCATCCCGAAGTGCGGTTCACCTTCGTCAACGACGGCAAGACCGCTTTCCGGGCGTTGCCGGGAGACTTGGACAGCAGGGTGGCGGGCCTCCTCGGCTCCAGCCTGACGGCGGATCTCGTGCCCGTGCGGACTGACGACGGTGAGCTCGTGATTCGTGGGCTCATCTCGCGGCCCGAATGCAGCCGCTCCGCGGCGAGCCACCTCTACACCTATATCAATGGTCGGTTCATCAGGGACAAGGTGGTGCAGCACGCCATTCTCCAGGCCTACCGCAATGTTCTCGAACGGGGGCGTTACCCGGTGGTCGTGCTCTTCATAGAACTCCCCCCGGGAGAGGTTGATGTAAACGTGCATCCCACCAAGCACGAGGTGCGCTTCCGTCAGCAGGTACGGGTCCACGATGCCATTCACGCCGCCATCGCCGGGCAGCTTGCTACAGCCTCACGAACCAGGCCCGCAGGAGCGAGCGTCCTCTTTGCCCCGCCGCAAGCTCCACAACCCGCCGCAGCGGTCAAGGTCGCGGAGGTGCGGGAAGCCCTTGCCGCCTACCAATCCGCCCCCCCGCGCCAGCACTCCTTCACGATACCTCTGGCCCCGCCGGTGCGCATCCCGGTTACGGAGACCGTTGCCGCGTCCGTCCCCGCCAAGGAGGAGGCTGGCAAAGATGAAGGTTCTGCCGGCTTCTTTGCCCGGTTGGCGGTGATCGGCCAGTTCAACGCTGCTTATATTCTTTGCCAGGACGGGGGCGAACTCGTCATCGTCGACCAGCATGCGGCGCATGAACGGGTGGCCTTTGAACGGCTGAAGAGCCAGTACGAGGCCGGTGGGGTAGAATCACAGGGACTCTTGTTCCCCGAGACGCTGGAGCTTTCCTTCGGGGATAGTGCGGTCCTGCAAGAGCACCTCGCCACCATCGGCCGCCTCGGGTTCTCCGTCGAAGCTTTCGGCGGCACGACGTGGCTGGTGAATGCCGTCCCTGGCTTGTTGAAGAAAGCCGATCACGTGCGGGTTCTGCGCGATATCCTCGAAGAGTTGGGTAACCTCGGCAAGAGCAAGACCCTTATGGATGCCCGCGACGATATCCTTATACGAATAGCCTGCCACAGTGTGGTGAGAGGCCAGCATGCTCTGACGCGCGAGGAAATTGGCGCTCTTTTCACCCAGATGGATCTCACCAATTTCGCCGGCAACTGTCCCCATGGTCGCCCTGTTTACCGTACCATCCCCCTGCGCGACATTGAGCGCATGTTCAAGAGGATTTGACGTGCCCGCCGAGCCAGTCTCCGATCTGGTCGCCATTGTCGGGCCGACTGCCAGCGGCAAGTCAGCTCTCGCCATCCGTCTTGCCGAGGAGTTCGATGGCGAAATCGTCAACGCGGACTCGATGCAGGTCTATCGCGGCATGGACATCGGTACGGCCAAGCCCTCACAAGAGGACCGCCGGCGCGTTCCCCATCATCTCATCGATATCGTCGATCCTGGCGTCAATTTCAGCGCCTCGGACTTTCGTCGTGAGGCGGCGGCGGCAATTGCCGATATCGTGGCCCGAGGGAAAAGGGTGTTCGTCGTGGGTGGTACCGGGCTTTACCTCAAATCCCTCCTTGAAGGACTTGTCGATTCACCCCGGGGAGATGATGGCCTGCGCGACTCCCTCAGAGAGCAGGCCCGTGTCATTGGCAATGAGGGGCTCCTGCGTCTGCTGGCGGAACATGATCCTGTTACAGCGGCACGACTCCACCCGAATGATCAGGTCCGGATCATTCGGTCCCTGGAGGTTTTCTTTCAGACAGGTCGCCCCATGTCACGTTTCAGGGAGGAACACGGTTTTGCCGGGCGTTTTTACAACTGCGTAAAGATCGCGCCCCATACCGAGAGGGCGGAACTCTATCGCAGGATCGATGAGCGTGTTGACATCATGGTGGCAGAAGGACTCATTGAAGAGGTGAGAGGGCTTATCTCGCAGGGATTCGGACCCGAGCTCAAGGCAATGCGGGCGATAGGCTACAAGGAGATGTGCGCCGTCATCGCCGGAGCCTGTCCTTTAGACGAGGCCGTGCGTCTCATCAAGAGGGACACCAGGCACTATGCGAAACGACAGATGACGTGGTTCGCAAGAGACCCGGAAATTAAATGGGTTGAATATCCTGACAAATTTGCTAGTATTAAAAACATTGTGATTGAATTTTTTGCCAAAGGAGAGGAACATGCCAAAAGCACCGTTCAATATCCAAGATCAGTATCTTAATCAGTCGCGTAAGGAACGGGTCAAGGTGGTTGTGCAGCTCATGTCCGGAATCAGGCTGGAGGGCTACATCAAGTCGTTCGATAATTTTTCTGTCCTCATGGAAGTCGAAGGGGACCTTCTCATCTACAAACACGCCATCTCCACCATCACCTCTGCAGACGGGAATTTCAGACTCCATCAATAAAGCCTTGACAGCACTTACCATCGAAACGGACTCCGCAGGGACACCACATAAGGTGTCCCTGCCGCGTTTTCCGTTCACCATGTCCTCTCTATGAAAGATACCAGAATTGTCGTGGCGGTACTGACCGGGCTCCTCGTGGGCGGCGTCGCTTTCATCTACTACCACGGCGCCATCTTCCTGCCCCTGTTCATTGCCCTTATCCTCGCCTATCTCCTCGAACCTCTCATCCTGCCGCTGGAACGAAGAGGCATAAGCCGCTCGCTGGCCATCTTCCTTGTCTTCTTCTGTTTCATAGCGCTCCTTGCCGGCATGACAGACTTTCTTGTCGCGGCCCTGCGGTCCGAATTCGGCAGTGTGGAGGTCAACCTCCCCGAATACGCCTTGCGGCTCTATGGTGTCATCCCTGCGAAGATCAAGCTCTATCTGGGAATCGAGACGCAGGATAAGGCGTACCAGCAACTAAATCACATTTTGGAAGCCTTACGGGGCGTTTCGTTCGATATCTACCGGGAAACTCTCGCCCTGGTGACCAAGGCGTTTTCTTCAACACTATCGTTTCTTCTTGCGGTCATCGGCTATCTCATTACCCCGGTTTATCTTTACTATTTCCTGAAGGATATGCCCAAGCTGAAACAGACTCTGCTCGATATGGTGCCGGTACGCTTGAGGAGCGGCCTGCTCGCCAGGGTAGGGGAGATTGACGAGCTTCTCTCGGCGTTCATCCGCGGGCAACTATCGGTCTGCGTCATTCTTGCCGTTCTCTACAGCATCGGTCTCTATTTCATCGGCATCGACCTTGCCATCCTCATCGGCACGCTGGCGGGCATTACCTTCATCATTCCTTACTTCGGCACCATACTCGGGATCGTCCTCTCCGTCATCATGGCGCTGCTTAAGTTCCACGACTTCCTCCATCCACTCCTCTGCCTCGGCTGGTTCGGCATCGTCCAGGCGCTGGAAGGGGGCGTTATCACTCCCATGATTGTCGGGGACAAGGTGGGCCTCCATCCCATCATCACCATCCTTGCCCTGTTTCTGGGGGGGCAGTTGTTCGGGATACTCGGCATGCTCCTCGCGGTTCCCGTTGCCGCCGTGCTTAAGGTTCTTGTCCGCTCCCTCCTCAATGTCTACCGCAGCACTGCCTACTATACGGGGGAATAGATGTCCGGACTCGTTATCGAACAGGTACTTCCCGGAAGCATTGCCGAGGAGCTGGAAATCGTGCCGGGAGACCGGCTCGTGGCAATCAATGGCCACGAGTTGCGTGACGTCATCGACTACAACTTCCATTCGGGCGAAGATGAGCTGACCCTCGAAGTGGCAAAGGCCGACGGCGATATTTGGGAAATCGAGGTGGAAAAGGACGAAGGCGAGGGGCTCGGTATTGTCTTCTCTCCTCCGCTTCCTGCAAGGTGCGGGAATAAATGCGTTTTTTGTTTCGTGCACCAGCTTCCCCGCGGTCTGCGGGCGCCTCTCTATGTCAAGGACGAGGACTATCGGCTGTCATTTCTCTATGGCAACTATGTCACCCTTGCGAACATCGGCAGCGACGAACTGGCGCGGATCAAGGAGCAGCGCCTTTCACCCCTCTACATCTCGGTTCATGCCACAGAGCCCGAAGTCCGCGAAAAACTCCTCGGCAAGAAGGGGCTTCGCCCAATTCTTCATGTCCTTGAAGATCTTGCCGCCTCACGCATCTTCATGCATACACAAATAGTGCTCTGCCCTGGTCTGAATGATGGCGAGATTCTTGAGCGCACGGTATCCGAGCTGGTGGCTATTCAGCCAGCCGTGCAGTCCTTGGCCATTGTTCCGGTTGGACTCACGAGGCACCGACGCCATCTTCCCCACCTGGAGAGCGTGACGGGAGAATATGCCGCATCCTTCATTTCGACGTGGGGTCGAAAAGCGCAGGAGATGGCCGACAAGCTCGGTTCGCCTTTTCTTTTTCTTGCCGACGAGTTTTACATCAAGGCAGGTCTTCCCTTCCCGCCGCTCGAAGCGTACGGTGACCTGCCGCAACTGGAGAATGGCGTCGGCATGATTCCGCTGTTTCTCGCCGATGCTGCCGAAGTCCTTGAAGAGGCAGAATCTCTTGCTCCACGCACCGTCACGGTTGTCACCGGCGAGTCCCCGTATTGCTACCTTGCCGATTTCCTTCGTCAGCTGTCTGCGAAGACCGGCGTAACGCTCCGGCCTCTGGCCGTGCCAAATCTCCTCTTCGGCGAGATGGTGACGGTAACGGGATTGGTTGCCGGGCGGGACATAATTTCGGCCCTGCGTGGCAAGGAACTTGGGGATGTCGTTCTTGTTCCTGATGTCATGCTCAAAGAGGGAGAGGGTATCTTTCTCGACGACGTGACGGTGGATGAACTTGCAGCGGAAATAGGGCGGGAAGTGGTTGTGGTCCCGGCATCGCCCCGAGGGATTTACCAGGCACTGGCAGGTGGATAACGAAGCGTATTTCGTCACCGTAGCTTGAGTAAAAAAGAAAAGCGCCCGGCGGATGCGGGCGCTTTTCTTTTCTACTCGGTTTGTATGAAGTCGAGGCTTACGTCGGGAAGGGAGAAGAACCCCCAAAGCAAAAGGCCGGGAGTTACCCGGCCTTTCTTATTGGTGCGGTGGAATGGACTCGAACCATCACAGGATTGCTCCCGCCAGCCCCTCAAGCTGGTGCGTCTACCAATTCCGCCACCACCGCAAATCGATATTCTGTTTTATTTCCTCAGTCGTTCTAGCAGGTTTGCCAGTTGCGAAGGAAGTACATCTTTTATCATTGCTGCCGTCATCTGTCAATAAAAAATTGCAGGCGTATTATTTTTGTTGTGCCGGAGTGGCCGGTTGTGACGGCTGCGGAGCTGGCGCCGGGTTCTTTACCGGTGCCCCCTGTTGTGCGGGAGTAGCGGGCTGCCCGGGTGCGCCCGGTTGTCCCGGAGCAGCGGGCTGCCCAGGCATTGCAGGCGCAGCGGGTGCCGGGCTCTTTTGCTGGGCCTTGGCCTTGGAAGACATGACTGACGACCCGGATGAATGGCCGGAAATATAGGCCAGCGTCAGTGAGGTAAGCATGAAAATTATTGCGGCGCTGGTTGTCAGCTTGCTCATGAACGTGGTGCCGCCACCTGCCCCGAAAACGGACTGGCTGCCGCCGGCGCCGAAGGTCGCTCCCATTTCCGCTCCCTTGCCCGATTGCAGAAGAACGATGGCAATGAGGGCAATGCTCACGGTCAGGTGAAGTATAGTGAGAAGTATAGTCATGGGTGCTTTCCCTCCGCTAGAGTTTAAGCTTTTCTATTTATCACACTCGAACGAAAAAACAAAGAACTTTCAATTGCCAAAGTTGACGATGGCTGCGAAAGAGTCGGCCTTGAGACTGGCTCCGCCGACGAGTGCCCCGTCGATGTCCTGCTGGGCCATAAGGCCCTTGACGTTCTCCGGCTTGACACTGCCGCCATAGAGAATTCTGGTCTTTGCCGCCGTTTCCCCGTCGTAAAGCTCGCCAAGAAGGCTCCTGGTGAAGGCATGGGCCTCCTGCGCCTGGGCGTCGCTGGCCGTCCTCCCCGTGCCGATGGCCCAGACCGGCTCGTAGGCGACGATGACCCTCTCCAGTTCGGCAGCGGCGATATCGGACAGGCCGTCGGTTACCTGCTCCCTGAGG
>DATDMX010000391.1:0-2554 GCA_036518575.1 Geobacteraceae bacterium
GACTCCGGCCCCGCAGGGGCAAATAAACGTCAACGAAAATATTGCAAGTTCGTTGCCAATACTTGCACACTCACAAACGAAAAGCAAACGAGTTTTGTATGGCGCGAACCGTGCCCATGACTGACGCCCTCGACATTATCGACCCGCAGACGGCCGTAACCATTCCCGGGCTCTTCCGGGAGCGCGTCCGGCGTACGCCGGGCGCCTGTGCCTACAAGCGTTTCGTCGGCGGCGAACGCTGCTGCGACTCCGTCACCTGGCGTGAGGTGTACCGGCTGGCAGCCCGCTGGCAGGAAGCACTCCGGCGCGAAACACTCCAGCCGGGCGACCGGGTGGCGGTGATGCTCAAAAACGGCCTCGAATGGGTGCTCTTCGACCTCGCCGCCCTCGGCCTTGGCCTCGTGATCGTCCCGCTCTTCGTCAACGACCGGCCGGAGAACTTCGCCTTCATCCTCGCGCAGACGAAAGCCCGCTTGCTTCTCATCGAGGGGAAGGGACAGTGGCAGCGCATCGAGGACGAGGGTGAGCGTCTTCCCGGCATCGAACGGATCGTGACTCTGGAGCCGGTGTGCGACCGAGACTGCGACCCACGGCTGACAGAACTCGCCGCGTGGCTTCCCCCGGAGGCCGGGGAATACCGGACACGGGAGTGCGACACACGGGAACTTGCCACCATCGTCTACACCTCGGGCACCACGGGAAACCCCAAGGGGGTCATGCTCTCCCACGCCAACATCCTCGCCAACGCCTTTGCCGGCCTCCAACGCGTCGCCGTCTATCCCGACGATCTCTTTCTCTCTTTTCTGCCCCTTTCCCACACCCTGGAGCGGACTGTTGGATACTACGTCCCCCTCATGGCCGGGGCTTGCGTCGCCCATGTCCGCTCCATCGAGCGGCTGGCCGAGGACCTGGTGGCCGTGCGCCCGACGATTCTCATCTCGGTGCCCCGCATCTTCGAGCGGATCGACAAGAAAATCACCGGGGAGCTGGACGGGCGTCCGCTAAGGCGCCATCTCTTCTACCTTGCGGTGGAGGCGGGGTGGAAGCGTTTCCTCCGGCGCCAGGGACGGGGCGCATGGAGTCCCCTCTTCCTCCTTTATCCCTTTCTTGCGCGGATTGTTGCGAGGCGGGTCATGGCCGGCTTCGGCGGCCGGGTGCGGGTCGCCATCAGCGGCGGTGCCCCCCTCGCTCCTGCAATCTCCCGGATCTTCATCGGCCTCGGTTTGAATCTCCTGCAGGGTTACGGGCTCACCGAAACAAGCCCGGTTGTCGCCGTCAACGCCACGGACGACAATCTTCCGGCCACCGTTGGCAGGCCTCTTCCCGGCGTGGAGACGAGGGTGGCCGACGACGGAGAACTTCTCATCCGCGGTCCCAGTGTGATGCTTGGCTACTGGGAAAATACCGCAGCCACAGCGGCTGCCATCGATCAGGACGGGTGGTTTCACAGCGGAGACAGGGCGAGGATTGGCGAGCACGGACACATCACCATCACCGGGCGACTGAAGGAGATCATCGTCCTCTCCACCGGCGAGAAGATAGCGCCGGAGGAACTGGAAATTGCCATAGCCGCGAGTCCCCTCTTCGAGCAGGTGGCCGTCGTAGGCGAGGGACGCCCCTTCCTCGCCGCCCTCGTGGTCCTCAACAAGGGGCAGTGGGAAAGCCTTGCCGCCGACCTCGGCATCGCCCTACTCGGTGCGGATTCCCTGGCGAAGCGGGAGGTGGAGGAGGCCCTCCTCGCCAGGATCGACCGGCGCCTTGCCCGCTTTCCCGGGTACGCCCGCATCCGCCGGGTGCACGCCATGCTCGCTCCCTGGCGCGTGGAGGAAGGGCTCATCACCGCCACGCTCAAGCTGCGCCGTCGCGAGCTTCAGGCGCGGCTTGCCCGGGAAGTGGAGGCCCTCTATGCCGGCCACTAAGCTCATCGCCCATCGAGGGGCATCCCACGCGGCCCCGGAAAATACCCTGGCAGCCTTTCGCCTTGCCTGGGAAGAGGGAGCAGACGGCATCGAGGCGGACTTTCGCCTGAGCTGCGACGGCGAAATCGTCTGCCTCCACGACCCCACCACCCGGCGCACCGGCGGGGTCGAGCTCGCCGTTGCCGCGGCCACCCTCGCCGAACTCCGCTCCGTCGACGTGGGTAAGTGGAAGGGCGAAGAGTGGCACGGCGAGGCAATCCCCACCCTGCGGGAAGTCCTGGCAATCCTCCCCACCGGGAAGGAATTTTTCATCGAGCTGAAGAGCGGGCCCGAGATCGTTCCTCCCCTGGCGGCAATCCTGGCAGTCCCCTCCTTCCCCCACGCCGCCGTCAAGCTCCTCTCCTTCGACGAGGAGGTGCTGCGCGCGGCTGCCCGCCTCCTCCCCGGCGTCAAGAGACTTCTCCTTGCCGAAGTAAAGCCGGGGTGGAGCAGGGAGGCCTTGACAACCTGGATGCTCGCCGCGCTGGAGCGCTCGGGTGCCGACGGCCTCGCCTGCCGCGCCCGGCGCACCATCGACGCCGACTTCGTCCGGCGCCTGCGCAAGGCCGGCAAGGAGTTTCACGTCTGGACCGTGG
>DATDMX010000392.1:0-6112 GCA_036518575.1 Geobacteraceae bacterium
CAGGGCAAGGGGGCAGGGCAGGCGCGCATCGCGGGGCTGACGGTTAGAAACGTTTTCCTGGAGCGGCTTCAGGAGAAACATGTCCGGGAGTTGGAGGACGAGATTCTCGCCCTTGAGCGCAAGGTGGAGAGTATCGACGCCCGGCGCACCTCTCTCGCGGCCCAGCGCGCCTTTGTGGACTCCATCAGGGTCGGGTGGGGCGAGCGCATATCCAAGGAGCTCACCCTCGGCAAGCCTACGGCCGCAGAGCTCGGGGAGGCGTTGCGGTTCGTGGGTGAGGGCATCAATAAGATCGAGGAGCAGAAGTACGACGCCGAGGTGCAGAAAAAGCCCCTCGCCGACCGTATCGCCGCCCTGAAAAAGGAGCTTGAGCAGGCCCGCGGCGAGAGGAAGAAAGAGGTGCGGGAGGTGGAAGTTGCCATCGAGGCGAGCAAGGAGATGTCCTTCAACCTGGAGCTTTCCTATGTGATCGGCCAGGCGCGGTGGGAACCGGCCTATGACGTGCGCCTGACCCCGGACGGCAAGAGCGCCGAGCTTATCTACCGGGCCATGGTCTGGCAGAAGACCGGCGAGGAGTGGTCCGGGGTGACGCTCTCCCTTTCCACGGCACGGCCGGAGGTGGGTGGAGCTCCGCCCGAGCTGCAGCCGTGGCGGGTCGCCTTCTATGAGCCCCCGCCGCCTTCGCCTAAGTATGCAAAATATGGAATGGCAAGAGCCGGGGCCATGCCGGCGGCGGCTCCCCTCAGGATGCTGGAGGCCAAGGCTGCGGCTGACGAGGCCGAGCCGGAGCAGGAAGCGCTTCCCCAGTCGGCCCTCGTGGAGGAGGGGCAGACATCGGTCCTGTTCACCATTCCCCAACCAATCGATATACCTGCCGACGGCACGCGGAGCGGCAGCGTCATAGCTCTCGAACGGGTGCCGGTTACTGCCGAGTACCTCACCGTTCCCAAACTCTCTCCGCGGGTCTATCTGAAATCCGAGGTCGTCAACAAGACCCCGTACCCACTCCTGGCCGGGACGGTGAATGTCTTCAACGACAACACCTTCACCGGAAAAGCCCAGCTCAAGACCGTCGCTGCGGGTGAGAAATTCGATATCTTTTTTGGCGCGGACGACCAGTTAAAGGTGAAACGTGACGTGGCACGGAACAAGAAGGAAGGGGGTGTGTTCAGCGGTAACCGGCTGAGCTATCGCTGCACCGTGGAGTTGGAGAATTTTAAGAAGGAAGGCGTAACGGTCAGCCTCCTCGACCAGTTGCCATTGCCGGGAAACGAGGAGATCAAGGTGTCGCTTGACGAGGCAGTTCCCAAGCCGGACGAGCTCAAAGCGAACGGCACCCAGGTCTGGAAGGTGGCGCTCAAGCCGGGCGAGAAACGAGTGGTAAGCTACGATATCGTCATCGACTATCCGAAGGGACGGGAAATTACCGGCGCGGAGTGACAGCCGCGGAGTTGGCTACAGGAAGGTGAAATAGGAAAGGGGGGCTCAAGCCCCCCTTTCTTGTGTCATGAATGCAGCTTCCGGGTGGTTAGAAAAGAGCGTTCAGCTCTTTGACGACGGCGTCGACGTCGAGCCCGTGGGCGGAGCATCCCTGCTCGAGGGACTCGTTCTGTGCCCCCATGCAGCCGACGCAGCCGAGGTTGAAGCGGGCCAAAACCTTGACGACATCGGGATGCATCCGCATCACCTGGGCAAAGGTCATATCTTTGGTAATCGTAGTGCTCATGTTCTCTCTCCTCTGTATGTCACGTGAATAAACGTTTTGGTGTTATGTGCTGGTTTTAGGTGTAGCGGATGTCGACGATCTCGTACTCCTTGACGCCGGAAGGAACCTTGACCCTGACGCTGTCGTCGAGCTTGTGACCGATGAGAGCTTTGCCGACGGGGGAGGTGCAGGATATCTTACCCTGCTTGATGTCGGCCTCGTCCTCGCCGACAATTTTGTAGCTTATCTCTTCTTCCGACGAGGTGTCGTAGAGGGTGACCGTTGCGCCGAAGACAACCTTGTCGGGTTTGAGGTTGGTGAGGTCGACGACGTAGGCGCGGGCAAGCTTGTCCTGGAGTTCCTGGATGCGCCCCTCGATGAAGCTCTGGCGGTTTTTGGCTGCGTCATACTCGGCGTTCTCGGAGAGGTCGCCGTGGCTGCGTGCTTCGGCGATATCCTGGATGACCTTCGGACGCTCCTCGCGAATGAGCCTCTTCAGTTCATCCTGTAGCGCTTCGAAGCTTTCTTTGGTCAAGGGCACTGAATGTGACATCGTTACATCGCTCCTCATAGAAACTGCAAGGCAGCCGTGAGGCCGCCTTTGTGC
Source organism: Geobacteraceae bacterium (assembly GCA_036518575.1). GTDB lineage: Bacteria > Desulfobacterota > Desulfuromonadia > Geobacterales > Geobacteraceae > DATDMX01. Next base: position 2,313 of record DATDMX010000392.1, read on the forward strand.
GTTCGGTAATTGTGGTTAGGTTCCTGAATCAGCCCAGGTATTCCTGGAGGGGTTTTACTCCCAGCTCTTCCTCTTTCATCGCCATGATGCCGTCGACAGCTGCCTTGGCCCCGGCCACGGTGGTGAAATAGGCGATGTTGTTCATTAGCGCGTTTCTCCGGATGGAGAAGGAGTCCGCCACCGCCTGGGCACCCTGGGTGGTGTTGATGACCATGGCGATTTCGTTGTTCTTGATGGCGTCAACGATGTGGGGGCGTCCTTCGAGGACCTTGTTCACCACCCGGACGGGAATACCCTTTTCCTCCAGGTAGGAGGCGGTGCCGCGGGTCGCCACCAGACCGAAGCCCGCATCATACAATTTTTTTGCAGCAGTGACAATATGTTTCTTGTCCGCATCACGTACGCTGATGAACACCGTGCCGGCCAGAGGGAGCCTCACACCGGCGCCCAGCTGGGCCTTGGCAAATGCCTTGGCGAAGTTGGTGTCGATGCCCATGACCTCGCCCGTGGACTTCATCTCCGGACCGAGGATGGTATCCACTCCCGGGAACTTGACGAAGGGGAAGACCGACTCCTTGACGGCAATGTGGGCCGGCTCTATTTCGGTACGGATGTCGAGCTCCTGGAGGCTCTTGCCGCTCATGATGCGGGCCGCAAGTTTCGCCAGGGGCCGTCCCGTCGCCTTGGAGACGAAGGGGGCGGTACGCGAGGCGCGGGGATTTACTTCGAGAATGTAGATCTCGTCGTCCTTGATGGCGAACTGGACGTTCATGAGGCCTTTGACCCCGAGTTCCAGCGCCATGAGTTTCGTCTGGCGCTTGATTTCGGCGACGAGTTCGGCGCCGATGGAGTAGGGGGGGAGGGAGCAGGCCGAGTCGCCCGAGTGAATCCCCGCCTCTTCGATGTGCTCCATGATGCCGCCGATGACCGCCTCGCTGCCGTCGCACAGGGCGTCCACGTCGATCTCGATGGCTGCGTCGAGGAACTTGTCGATGAGGATCGGGTGCTCGGGCGACGCCTGCACGGCAGTGTGCATGTAGCGGCGCAGGTCCTCCACGTCGTAGACGATTTCCATGGCGCGCCCGCCCAGGACGTAGGAAGGACGGACCACCACCGGGTAGCCGATGCGGTTGGCCGCTTCTTCCGCTTCCTCGAAGGAGCGGGCCGTGCCGTTGTCCGGTTGGCGCAACCCCAGCTTGTGGAGCATCACCTGGAAGCGCTCCCGGTCTTCGGCCCGGTCGATGGCGTCGGGCGATGTGCCGATGATGGGCACGCCCGCCTTCTCGAGGGGTACGGCGAGCTTCAGGGGGGTCTGGCCGCCGAACTGCACGATGACGCCGACGGGCTTCTCGATATCGACGATGGACAGAACGTCCTCATAGGTAAGGGGCTCGAAGTAGAGGCGGTCGGAAGTGTCGTAGTCGGTAGAGACCGTCTCGGGGTTGCAGTTGACCATGATGGTCTCGTAGCCGTCTTCGGAGAGGGCGAAGACGCCGTGAACGCAGCAGTAGTCGAACTCGATCCCTTGGCCGATGCGGTTGGGCCCGCCGCCGAGGATCATGATCTTCTTGCGGTCGGTGACTTCTGCCTCGCACTCTTCCTCATAGGTGGAGTAGAGGTACGGAGTATAGGCCACGAACTCGGCGGCGCAGGTATCGACCCGCTTGAAGACGGGCCGGATGTTGAGGTCGAGGCGAAGCTGACGCACTTCAACCTCGGTTTTGCGCCAGAGCCGGCCGAGCATCTTGTCGGAGAAACCGTAGCGCTTGGCGTCCCTGACGATGTCTCTGAGGTTTTCCTTGGCCTCTTCCTCGACCGTTACCTTCTTCAGCTCCTCTTCCATCTCGATGATCTGGCGGATGTTGTTGATAAACCACGGGTCGATGCCGGTGAGGCGATAGACCTCCTCGACGCTCATGCCGCTTCTCAAGGCGTCTCCCAGGTACCAGAGGCGTTCCCAGTTGGGGGTGCGCAGCTTGTCGTGGAGAAGCTGCTGCTCCTTGGCAGTGAGGGCGCGCCGGGGTTCGTTGGTGATGTCGAAGAGGCGCGATTCGAAGCCGCAGGAGCCGATCTCAAGGGAGCGGAGTGCCTTCTGGAACGATTCCTTGAAGGTGCGGCCGATGGCCATCACTTCCCCCACCGACTTCATTTGGGTGGTCAGGGTGGCGTCGGCCGCCGGGAATTTCTCGAAGGTGAAGCGCGGTACCTTCGTGACCACGTAGTCGATGGTGGGCTCGAAACAGGCCGGCGTCTCGCGGGTGATGTCGTTTCTGATCTCGTCGAGGCGGTATCCCACGGCAAGCTTGGCGGCGATCTTGGCTATGGGGAAGCCGGTCGCCTTGGAGGCGAGCGCCGAGGAGCGGGACACGCGCGGGTTCATCTCGATCACTACGAGCCGGCCGTCTCTGGGGTTCACGCCGAACTGGATGTTGGAGCCGCCCGTGTCGACGCCGATCTCGCGGATGATCTTGAGGGAGGCATCGCGCAGGATCTGGTATTCCTTGTCGGTGAGCGTCTGGGCAGGTGCCACGGTGATGGAGTCACCCGTGTGAACACCCATGGGGTCGAAGTTCTCGATGGAGCAGATGATCACCACGTTGTCGGCGGTGTCGCGCATCACCTCGAGCTCGAACTCCTTCCAACCGATGACCGACTCTTCCACGAGGATCTCGTCCGTGGGAGAGGCGTCGATGCCCGCAATGGCCATCTTTTCGTACTCTTCCATGTTGTAGGCGATGCCGCCGCCCGTACCTCCCAGGGTGAAAGAGGGGCGGATGATGGCGGGGACGCCGACGATCTTGATGACCTCCATGGCCTCGGTGTCGTTGTGGGCCAGACCGGAGCGGGGAACATCGAGGCCGATCCGCTGCATGGCCTCCTTGAAGAGGGTGCGGTCCTCGGCCTTCTTGATGGCGGGGAGCTTGGCACCGATGAGTTCCACGCCGTACTTCTCCAGCACGCCGCGCTCAGCCACAGCCACGGCCGTGTTGAGAGCCGTCTGGCCGCCGAGCGTGGGGAGGATGGCGTCGGGGCGCTCCTTTTCGATGATCTTTTCAAGGGCCTCCGGTGTCACCGGCTCGATATAGGTGCGGTCGGCGAAGTCCGGATCGGTCATGATGGTGGCGGGGTTGGAGTTCAGGAGCACCACCTCGAATCCCTCCTCCTTGAGCGCCTTGCACGCCTGGGTGCCGGAGTAGTCGAATTCGCATGCCTGGCCGATGACGATTGGTCCGGCGCCGATGATGAGGATCTTGTGAATGTCAGTACGTTTGGGCATCGTATCTCCTTACAATGAAGCAATTGGCAAATCTGTAGCGGGCGGCATGCTGCCCTGAAAGAGTATTATGTTCTGAAGATGAAAAACACCGCTCCGGCCAGACAGCACCCGGCCCAGAGGAAGTTGAGTTTCAGCGGTTGTCCCATGTAAAAGATGGCAAAGGGGACGAACACCGCCAGGGTAATGACCTCCTGGAGGATCTTCAACTGACCCAGGTTGAACGAGCCGTAACCGGCACGGTTTGCCGGCACCTGGATCAGGTATTCGAAGAACGCTATGCCCCAGGAAACGAGCACCGCGACGAACCAGGGGGCGGTGCGCAGGTTCTTCAGATGCGCATACCAGGCAAAGGTCATGAAGACATTGGAGAGTAACAACAAAACTACCGTTCTCATTCCTGCACCCAGCCGTTTTCCAATCCCGTATCTTCCAGAGCTTCCACCGCCTCGTCGTACTCCTCGTCGGTGATCTTGCGATCCATGCCGGGCACCTGGGCCGCGGTATGGGCCGGAAAGTACTGTTT
>DATDMX010000393.1:0-4850 GCA_036518575.1 Geobacteraceae bacterium
TTGTCGATGAGCTTCAGCGACAGAGCCTGCTCGCCGGTAAAAATCCGGCCATCGGCAATCTGCCTCACCGCTTCCGGGGGAAGCTTCCTCCCTTCGGCCACGGCCCGCACGAATTGCCCGTGCGTGCTGTCGATGACGCCCTGGAGCATCGCTTTCTCTTCGTCGGTCATGGTTCGTACCGGCGACCCCACGTCTTTGAATTTACCGGTCTTCAGGGTGAAGGCCTTCATGCCGATCTTCCCCATGAGCCCTTCCAGGTTCGAAAACTTCATGAGGACACCGATACTTCCGGTTATGGTCCCCGGATTCGCGTAGATGACCGACGCAGGAGCGGCAACATAGTACCCTCCCGATGCCGCCACACTTCCCATCGATACGACGACGTTCTTTCTGGCTGCCAGCTTCTTCACTTCGGCGCTAATCTCCTGAGATGGTCCAACGATACCTCCGGGCGAGTCAATGCGCACCACCACGGCCTTGACATTGTCGGCCTTGGCAAAATCGTGGAGCTGCTTCACGGTGGCTTGAGAATCTATAATCATCCCCTTAACTTCCACGAGACCGACGCCTGTCCCTCCCACCAGAGACTTTTCATCGCCCACCAGCGAGGCGATGGTTAGAACGGCAACAAAAAAAAGCGCGACGGTAATCGCGGCAATCCCCACTCCAAGCCAGAGCCATCTGTTTCTCATTTCAACTCCCTGCAATCATTGCACTATGCGACGATTCTGTTCTTTTCCAGAGTGCTTTGTGGTATGCTTACTCCATGAAACTTGCCATCTTTTCAGATACCCATGGCAATTATCCGCTGGTGCTTCGAGCGCTCGATGAAACGGGACCTGTCGACGGGATTATCCACTTGGGGGACGAAATTGAAGACGCCGGCATGATCGAGGATATCGTCGATTGCCCGGTAGTCAAGGTGGCAGGAAATTGCGATCACGGGACACGAGCACCCCGCGAGCTAAAGTGCACCTTTGCCGGGGTGAGCTTCTTCATCACCCACGGCGATGCCTATAACGTCAAGGCTGGACTCGGCAAACTGCGGGAAAAGGCACATGCAAGCAAGTTTGGCGTCGTGCTCTACGGCCACACGCATATTGCTGCCATCGAACAGGTGGGGGAGACCACGTTCGTCAACCCGGGTTGCCTCCACAAAGCCAGCAGCACCAAGAGCTTTGCCACCATCACGATAGATGCCGGCACAGTACATGTCGACATCATCCCCCTCCTTGAAGTCCTACCCTGAGCGCTTCTCAGCAGCCGCAGCCGCAATTGTGACAGACGCGCCGGTTGCCGTCTTCCGGAGCGATGGTTTCCGGAGCGAACGCAACACGGTTAACTGCCCGTTTGATATCTTCCATCAGGTCTAGATTAGGACTCTTGTCGATGACGTGCCCCACGCACACACTGGCAAACCCGTCTGTAGGGGAAGAAATTCTTACGGAATTAAGGACATCGGCATAGCTGTTGATATCTATGGATACCGAATCGTTATGTGCCCACTCAAGGTGAATGCCGAAACGGCCCAGATCGTCCGCAAGTTCGATAAAGAACAGCTCGAAGCGACTGCTCGTCGGATCCGTCACCCAATCCTTGCGCACATGGTTCTGGCGATAAAATGTTACGGTCATGTTCTTCTGGGCCATACGTACATCCTCTCTGCGAAATGAACAGGGCCGCAGTCTAAACCGCGGCCTTTCTCTGGAGTGAATTGAAAATCATGTCGAGGACTGCCTTCTGTTTTGCCTCATATTTATTGAGGACGGCCAGGCATGTGCCGAGGGGGAAGTGCTCATGGAGGTAGTCGGCGTCCCGTCCCGACAGGATGACGATCCTGTTCTTGTCGATTCCTGCCTCGGTGGCGTATTTGAAGATTTTGCCACCGTCGAGGGTTGGCATCTCCAGGTCGACAAGAAGAAGATCGAGCCCCCCCTGCCGTATTTCTGCAAGACCTTTGACCGGGTTGGTACAGGTATCTACCTGAAGAAGCGGATAGTATGTGGTGATATAACCACTCAGAAGCCCGAGGAAGGCCTCGTCATCGTCAATAATAAGTATCTTCCCCATCACTACCTCAACAGCGTCATTTTATGAGCCTGCTGGCTGCGCTGAGAGCCTGGAAGGGGACACTCAGATCGAGAAGTTTCGCGGCCTTCAAATTGATGATCAGCTCAACCTTCCTCGGCGTACCGATCGGCATCTGCGCCGGCTTTCTGCCGCTGAGGATCCTTACGGCGTAATCACCCGCCATCTGCCCCTGCTCGACAGGGTTTGCCTCGAGGGCAACCAGTGCTCCCCTGTCAGAAGCATCGGGGATGAGAGAGATAACCGGCACCTTGGTAGCAGAAGCGCGATGGACAATCTTATCAAGCGCCCGGGAACCGGTAGACCCCTCCGAGACAAAAAGACAATCCACCTGTCGAAGGAGCGAGTTTATGGCACCGTCAAGGGTTGCGGGCGACGGGACGTTGGCCTCGACCACGGCAAATCCCTGCTGGGCCGCTATCCTCTTGATCTCCTTCAGTTGCACGACGGACCCCACTTCTCGCGAATTGTAGACGATTCCCAGGGTCCTGATGGGCCGGATCTCCTGGTATGTCCTGATGAGGGTGGCCATCGGCACCTTCGAGCTGATACCGGTAAAATTGCGACCAGTCATGGACATGCTTCGTGAAATACCGGTTTCCACCGGGCCGTAGACGTCGACAAACAAGACGGGCACCTCCGGCGATTCCCTCAAGGCTGCCAGAGTGACGGGAGCGCCGTACGTAACGATGACATTGGCACCAATCGCCTTGAATTTTCTGATGCTGTTTGCCCACGAAATAGGGTCGGGGTTGGGACTCTGGACGATAATCTCAGTGTTGTTTTGATCGTAGCCCCTTTGAGCAAGGGCCTTTACGAAGGCCCGGTGGGCATCATGATAGCGAGGGAGGTCGCTTGTGAGGACGGCGGCAATGAGTTTATCCGCACTGTGCGCCGGCAAGGACATTACCACAAGCAGGCTGAACGCCAGGGTCAGCGTCAGCATGCTTCTTCTCCAAAGTATCTGTCGGGTCGGGAATTTCATCACGTTACCACCTGGCCGCCACGGAAGCCATGATCGCATGCACGCTTCCATCGTACAGGGTGCTGTTCTTTTCGTCGTAGTCGCGATAGGTGTAGTCAAGGGTACCGGAAATGACCTCGGTAAACCGGTAATCGGCCCGGGCGGAAATGGAACTTTCAACTGATTTCACGCGGGATATCTGTTTGAGTCCGGACGTATCCACTGCGGCCAACTGACGTGGATCAAACTCGGAGGACGAGCGGACCTGCTGCAGAGCCAGAGATAAACTGAGTTTTTCATTCATGCGATAAAGCCCCGACACCGAGTATATTTGAGCCAAACTGGTGTAGCTGGCAATATCCTGAAGCGAAGGAGAAATAACCGTGAACATGACGCCCTGATCGATGTTGCTGCGGAGAAAGCCATAGCTGCCACTGATGGTAAGGGGGGCAAAGGGAGTAAACCAGACGCTCGTTGTAACGTTGTCGCTAGCCTTGTCACGGCCAAGTGGCTGGGAGAGAGAAACGAAGGTGAGCGGCGTGACGGAGGAAATTTCGAGCCGATTGATGTCGTCGTTCTTGTCCCTGACGGTGTGGTAGTTGGCGGTCACACCCCAGGTACTCGTCTTGCTGTAGGTTGCAAGGAGTTGCCCCTCGTGACGTTCGGACGGTGTCGTACCGTAAGCCGGATGGTCGGTCGCCGCGTAGCTGTACTGGGCTTTCAGCCGCAGTCCTTTGAGGGGACGGCTCAGGACGGCGAACGTTCCTTTGTGGGTAGAGGAATTCTCGGGCAACCCATGCCAGTTGAGGGTTTCGTCACCGAACGTCGTAAAATCACGACGGGTGAACTCTCCCTTGTATTCTCCCTTGAATGTAAGCAGGTTCAAGGGCCGGAATGACATGGTGGCAGTTACCGCATCCTTGCTGACGCTGAAGGCCGGGCGCACCGCCACCGGCTGGGTGGAAAAGCTCGTAAGGAGCATCTGGGGGGAGTCGTTGTCAACGTCCTGGCGCCTGTACTTGAGGGCCAAGGTAAAGCTTGCGCAGGGGACATACGAGAAATCGGCCGCGGCATTTCTGATGGCGGCGCTTCGAAGCTCAGCACCCCGGACGTCGCTCAAACGGGAAAGATTATCCCGATAGCCGAAGGTATACGACGCCCCGGCCGTGATCCCGCCATCCGGAGACGTATGAAGCTTGACGGTATGGGCAAGATAACGGCTGTCGGGGTCCTCGTTGTGCTGAAGTGGTTGCGGGGATGCGGTTCTGGTGGCGAAGGAATCAAGAGGCACGGCCGCATTGTCGCCGAACTGGCGAATGAGGAAGGTATAGACAAAATCGACAGGCCCAGCGTGGGCGTCCAGACCGACGCTTCCTTCATGAGTCACCCGGTCAATGGAGCGGGTCGTGGAATAAAGCGTGTTGGTCGTAGCTTCAAAGGTCTGGTCGGCAAAACGGAGCTGGCGCTCCCCCTCGCGCAAAAGCCTCCAGTACCCAAGATTGACGTGGAGCGGATAGAACGGCAGTTTGTAACGGAACTGGCCGAGATCCTGCTCGACCCTGACACCGTAGGCTCTGCTCGGATCGAGGTCAACGGGCGAATACGTGGCAGGCTGCCGCTGGTCGTTAACGAAGGTAAACGCCGGGGCAAAGAGTGGCTCATGGTCGAGGTTGTGAAAGAGCGATTCTGTCCGCAGGTGCAAACGATAATTACCGGAGTAATCGTACAGCAGATCACCATGATAGTCCTTATCGTTCAGATATGTTCCCTCAAGAGCAAACTTCAGGTCTTTGCCGAG
>DATDMX010000394.1:0-2644 GCA_036518575.1 Geobacteraceae bacterium
TGATGGTGACGGTGTCGTTTCCTTCGCCCACGTTCTCCTGCACCGTGGCGTTGAGATCGAGCCGGTCGCGCAGCGGGTCGAAATAGAGGCCCTCGCGTCGTGTGCCGAGGGTAATCTCGCCGCTCTCCGGCGCGAGTTCCCCCAGAAGGAGGCGCAAAAGCGTGGTTTTCCCCGTCCCGTTGGCGCCGATGATGCCGATGCGATCCCCGCGCATGACGGTGGTGGAGAAATCCCGGATGATGGGCCGCTCTCCGTAGCTGAAGGAGACGTTTTTCACCTCGGCCACGAGCGCCCCGGAACGGGCCGCCTCCTGAAGCTGCATCCTGGCCGTCCCCTGCCGCTCGCGGCGGTTCTTGTACTCCTCGCGCAGCGCCTTCAGCGCCCGCACCCTTCCTTCGTTGCGCGTGCGGCGGGCCTTGATCCCCTGCCGTATCCACGCCTCCTCAGCCGCCAGCTTCTTGTCGAAGAGGGCCTGGCGGGTAATCTCCGCATCGAGAAGCGCCTCGCGCCGTTCCACGAACTGGTCATAGCCGCAGGTGAAGGCGTAAATCCGGCCACGGTCCAGCTCCGCCACCCGGTTGGCAAGCTTGCGCGCGAACGCCCGGTCGTGGGTCACGAACACGAGAGTCGGCACGCTTTTCAGGAGGAGTTCTTCCAGCCAGGTGATGGTGGCGATATCGAGGTGGTTGGTGGGCTCGTCGAGAACGAGGAGGTCGGGCGAGGCAATGAGGGCACGCCCCAGGAGCACCCGGCGTTTCGTGCCGCCGGAGAGGGTCGCAAAGTCGGCGTCGGGATCGAGGTCGAGGCGTTTGAGGATGCGCTCCACCTCCTGGTTGAGGCTCCAGCCGCCACTCTTCTCAAGCTGATGTTGCAGGTTTTCCAGCTCGGCGAGGAGCGCGTCGCTGGGCTCGGCGGCCAGGCGATGGGAGAGGTTATGGTAGTCGGAGAGAAGCCGCGCCGCCTCCCCCATCCCGGCTGCCACCACGTCGAACACGCTGCCGGAAAGCCCCGCCGGCGCCTCCTGGGGAAGGACAGCGACCTTTAACCCCTGCTGACGGTGCAGGTCGCCGCTGTCCGGTACGAGTTCGCCTGCCAGGAGCTTCAGGAGGGTCGACTTGCCGCTCCCATTTCGCCCCAGGAGGCAGAGCCGGTCGCCAACTTCGATCTGCAGGTTGATCCCTTCGAAGAGGGCCGGGCCACCGAAAGAAAGGGTTATGTTCTGGAGGGAGAGTAATGACACTGGGGGTTCCTTGATTTAAAGAGCAATTTCATTTCTAAGGTTATTCGTCAATACCTGCGGCAAGGTTCACAACTCCTCCCGCTCCACGGGAAGCCGCACCGTGACCGTCGTCCCCTTCCCCATTTCGCTTTCGATGCCGATCTTGCCCTGGTGCATCTCCACGATCTGCCGGGTGATGGCAAGCCCGAGGCCCGTCCCCTTGGCCTTGGTGGTGAAGAAGGGCTCGAAGATCTTTTCCAGGTCTTCGGGGGGGATGCCGGCGCCGTTGTCACGGAAGGTGAGACAGACATACCCCTCGTCATCGAGCGAGGTGCCTACCACGAGCCGCCCCCCCGCCTGCATGGCTGCCCCGGCATTGAGGATGAGATTGATGGCCACCTGGCGCATCTGGTCGCCGTCCACCTGGATGGTGGGAAGGTTGGGGCCGAACTCCTTCACCACCGTCACGTGGTGCATGTCGGTGTGGTTGGCGGCGAAATCGACGATCTGGTCGAGGAGCATGTTGATGTCGGTCTCCTCCATGGCCGGCTTGGGGGTGCGGGCGTAGGAGAGGAGGTCCTGGACGATCTTCTTGCACCGCTTGCTCTCCCGCTTGATCTCGTGGATGAAGCGGTAATTGGGGTCGTTCTCGTCCACCTTCCCCTCGAGATAGCTGGCATACCCCAGGATGACGCCGAGGGGGTTATTGATCTCGTGGGCGACACCGGAGGAAAGAACGCCGAGAGAGGCCATCTTCCCTTGCTGGGCGAGGTTCGCCTCCATCTCCTTGTTGCGGCGGATCATGCTCGTCATGCGGTTGAAGGCGTTGGCAAGCTCGCCCAGCTCATCCTCGGTGTCAACCTCCATCTGCTCGTCGAGGCGCCCCTTCTTCACCTTGCGGATCACCTCGGTCATGTGGTTGATGGGATCGGTGAGCACCTTGGAGGCCACGAAAACGAGCGCCACGGCCACGAGGCACGCCAGCACCGTCAACACCACCATGCTCTCCAGGATGCGCCCCTTGATCTCGTTCGCCTCGCTGTAGAACTCGTCCTCGTAGGAACCCACCGCCACGATCCAGTCCCAGGGCTGGAAATACTCGTAGCGCACGATCTTCATGCGCGGCGCGCTGTCCCCGACATTCTTCCACGGGTAGCGAATCCAGCCGCTCTTGTTCTGGCACATCTCGCGGATGAAGTGGTTCCCCTCCGAGTCGGTGGCCTTAATGAAGTTCTTCCCCTCCCCGTCGGGGTGCACGGTGAAGTTTCCCTTACTGTCCATGCAGAAGATGTAGCCGGTCTTGCCCACCTTCTTGCTCTTGATCTTCTGCTTCAGTTCCTCGAAAGAACGCCGCTCGAAGGCGTCGTCCTCCGAGGTCTCCTCCAGATACCCGCCGGTGGCGATGATCCAGTCCCACTCCCTGAA
>DATDMX010000395.1:0-6972 GCA_036518575.1 Geobacteraceae bacterium
GATCATTTTCCTTCGCAAGATTATCCCCGGGGGGGCATCCCATTCTTACGGCATTCAAGTGGCTCGGCTGGCCGGCCTCCCCATCGAGGTTATCGAGCGGGCAAGGGAAATCCTTCACAACCTGGAGAAGGGTGAATACACCGACGGGGGGGCACCGCGCTTGGCTGGCGGAAAGGGGGGAGAGGTAAAGAGTTCCCCCCAGCTTTCCCTTTTTGACGAACAGGAAGACTTGCTGCGCAAGCGTCTCAAAGGATTGAGCATCTCTACATTGACTCCCCTCGAGGCTCTTAACATCCTCGACGAACTGAAAAGGATGGCATAATCGATGCTGCGTCCCTTTTTACTCATAATGATGGTCATCTTTGCCCTTACCTGCGTCTCGCCTCGCGCCTATGCCGAGGAGAGAGAAACCAAGTCCGCCCAGGCCGAGAAAGGGAAGAAGGGGAAAGGTGTCCATAAGAAGGAAAAGGTGAAAAAAAAGAAGGGGAAACGGGAAGCACCTTTGCGCCGACACGCCGTGGCACCCGCCATGGAACCTCTTCCCAAGGGGCCCATACTTGTAAAAGAGATGCGTTACTGGTCAAATCCCGACTACACCCGAATCGCCGTTACCCTCGACCGTGAGGCGCACTACGAATATCACCAGATACCGCAAAACAAGGAGGGTGGCGTTCCCTCACGCCTCTACATTGATATCGCAGGCGCCAAAGTAAGTGCCGGGATCAAGGATCTTCAGATTGGCGACGGCCTCCTGAAATCTGCCCGCGTCGGACAGTACAAGCCGGAGACCGCCCGGGTCGTGCTCGATCTCGACAGTATCAAGGATTACAAGTTGTTCACTTTTTCTGATCCCTTTCGCATCATCATCGACGTCAAGGGAGAGCGGCGTACTGAAATTGCCCCGTTGAAGGAGACTATTCAGGCCCCCCCGCCCACGCCGCACATTGTTAAACGGGAAAAGACAGAAGTGAAGACCGGCGCCAGAGCCCCGTTTGGGAAGGTTCGACGCATCGTCATCGATCCGGGGCATGGTGGCCATGATCCCGGGGCCTCGGGTGCCGGTGGGACGAAGGAGAAGGACGTTGTCCTGCAAATCGGCCTTAAGCTGGCGCGATTGTTGCGTGAGGAACAGGGACTCGACGTTGTCATGACACGGTCTACGGATGTTTTTCTCGAACTCCAGGAACGGACTGCCATTGCCAATCAGGTTGGGGCCGACCTCTTCGTCTCGATTCATGCGAACGCAGCTCTTAATCGGGTTGCATCCGGCATCGAAACGTACTATCTGAATCTGGCCAAGACCGAGAAGGCCGCCCAGCTTGCTGCTAAAGAAAACGGCACATCACTCGAAAAAGTGAGTCTTCTTCAGGCAGTTCTCTTCGATCTCATGGCGAACTACAAACTTAATGACTCCGCCCATCTTGCCGAAGAGGTTCAGAAATCTCTTCACCGTAAAGTGAGCGCTTCTTACGCACCGGTGAAGAACCTGGGTGTCAAGCAAGGGCCGTTTTACGTACTTGTAGGAGCCACCATGCCGAGCATTCTTGTCGAGACGGCTTTTGTCACCAATGAGAAGGAAGAGGGGCGACTGAAGGATTCTGACTACCAGGAAACAACGGCAACCGGTATAGCGGATGGGATACGGGCTTACATTGCCGCTTTGAAGTAAGAGACAGTCACCCACTTCATCCACGTGTCGTTGATTTGACGACCAACTTTCTTCCGCTGATCAGGTTCCCATGCGTTTTGACATCGACAGATATTTTCCCGACGACACACAGGATACCGGAGACTCCGGCCGTGCTTCTTTTGAAGAGAAGCGCCCTCTCTATCTTGCTGCCAGCAAGTATTTTCTCAGTCATTACCGGGAAGAAATCAGGGAACTCCACACACAGGGGGCAAGCGGCGAGGAGGCAGTGAAGCTCATCACTGCCATGACGGATACGTTGATCGTCAAGCTCTTCCGCTGCATCACCGAGGATCTCATCGAGCCCTTGCGGGCAAACGGGCAGCTGACACTCGTGGCTATTGGAGGCTATGGCCGGGCAGAGCTCAATCCATTCTCCGACATCGATCTCATGTTTCTTTACCGGGGCAAGGATTCCCGCCGCGTGGAGGATATCGCTCAGAAACTCCTCTATTTCCTCTGGGACATGCGCCTTGACGTGGGGTACTCGGTCAGAACTATTCAGGATTGCGTAGAGATGGCCATGGGCGACTCAACGGTCAAGACCGCCCTTCTTGACGCCCGTTTTCTCATCGGCACCGAACCGCTCTTTACCGATTTCCAGAAGACCATGGTGAGTCAGATACTGGCCAAGGGGAGCGACGCCTTCATAAAGGAGAAGGTGGAAGAGCTCAAGAAACGTCGGGAGAAGTACGGGGCCACCGTCTATCTGCTGGAGCCGAACATCAAGGAGAGCGAAGGAGGCCTGAGGGATCTCCACACCGCTTTGTGGGTTGCGAAGATCAAGTACAAGGTGACCGATCTCCGCGAGCTCATTCTGAAGGGAGTGCTGAGCGAAGAGGAGGTGGCAGCCTTCAGCTCCGCCTTGTCGTACCTCTGGCGTATCCGTAATGAGCTGCACTTCCTCAGCGGCAGGAAGAGCGATCAACTTACCTTTGATGTTACTCCCAAGTTGGCTGCATTTTTCGGTTATCAGGACAACGGCAAGGTCCTGGCGGTGGAAGAATTCATGCGTGATTATTACCTTCACGCAACCAAGGTTGAGCATATCTCTTCTCTCATCGTTTCCCGCTGCGTCTGGCGGGAGGAAGGTGCGCTCAAAATCATCGGATATTTCCGGCGCCGGCCGGTGGGCGAAGGCTTTTACGTGCTCAAGGGTGAGCTGGTCATTCCCGACGAGACGGTTATTGATAAAGATCCGACGAGGTTGATGAAGGTATTCGAATACGCCCAGAAGCACGGCGTTTCGCTCAACCTCAAAGTCAAAGCGCTCATCAGGAAGAGTCTGCACCTTGTCAATGACAAGTTCCGCCGCAGCAAAGAGGTCAATGCCTCTTTCTTCTCCATTTTGCGTTCAGACAAGGGCGTAGCTGAGACGCTGCAGCTCATGCACCATCTTGAGTTTCTCAATCACTTCATCCCTGAGTTCGGCCGTATCTACTGCAAGGTTCAACACGATCTCTACCATATCTACACAGTAGACACCCATTCCCTTTTCTGCGTGGAGGAAATCGTCAGGCTCTGGCGTGGGGAGCACCGCGAGGACCTGCCGCTCTTAACCCAGCTCGCCGACGAAGTGAACAAGCGGGAGCTCCTCCTTCTGGCCGTGCTTCTTCACGACATAGGCAAAGGTGAGGGGGGGCGGCACGCGGAACGCGGGGCCGAAGTCGTTCCAACCATTGCGCGTCGCATGGGCCTATCCCGCGAGGACAGCGAGCGACTCGAATTTCTTGTCCGCAATCATCTCCTCTTTGCTCATATCGCCCAGCGCCGTGACCTTCATGATGAGAAGATGATTATTCAGTTCGCGCGGCAGATGGGGAAGAGCGAGCACCTCAAGATGCTCTATCTCCTTACCTACGCCGACATCAAGGGAGTCGGTCCCGACGTCTGGACCGAGTGGAAGGCGCTGCTCTTGCAGGAGCTCTACGAGAAGGCGTTCCAAGTCATCGAGCGAGGTGATTTCAAGCTGGAAGGGAGCAGTGAGCGGGTTCGTAACGTCAAGCGAAGAGTCGTGGAGATTCTTGACGACGAGTATCCGGTCGCCCAGGTAAAGGAAGAGTTGAAGGCCCTTACGACCCGTCACATTCTTTCAAATTCTCCGCAAGTCGTCGCTGAGCACGTCAAGATTCTCCTTTCCCTCGATGACAACACCAGGGTGGTACGAGTCAGCCATGAGCAGGACAAGGGGTATTCAAGCTTTACCATCTGCACGCTCGACGTCCCCGGCCTCTTCTCGATGATTACCGGTGTCATGGCCGCCAATGGTATGAATATTCTTGGGGCACAAATCCACACAAGCACTAATGGGAAGGCCCTGGATATACTTCAGATTAATTCGCCCCAGGGATTCGTCATCACCGATGAAAACCGTTGGAAAAGAGTGGAAGAGGACATGGCCGCAGTTCTGGAGGGGAAGGCGAGGGTGGGTGCGCTCGTGGAAAAACGCCAACGTCCCACTCTCCTGGCAGAGAAGGCCAAACCTCGCTTCCCCAGCAGGATTGAGATCGACAATGAGGTTTCAGGCGATTATACAGTGCTCGACATCTATACCCATGATAAAGTCGGTCTTCTCTACAGGATTACGAGTACCCTGACCGAGTTGGGTCTCTACATCGGAGTTGCCAAAATTTCGACCAAGGTGGACCAGGTGGCTGACGTCTTCTATGTCAGGGACATCTTCGGACACAAGGTCACGCAGGAAGAAAAATTGACCGAGATCCGCTCTCGGTTGCTCAGGGCAATCGACGAGTAGGGCACCGGGCGAAGCGGCATGAACCACTATCTCGATCTCTTCATCCAGTATGTGCTCGTTGAAAAGGGTCTGACAGGAAATACCGTCGAGGCCTACAGCCGGGATATAGGGAGCTATCTCGACTTTATTGGGCGCGAGGGTTGTGTCGAGCCGAAAGATGTGCGGCCGTTCCATGTGGCGGCGTTTATAGCCCGGCAGAAAGACGCGGGACTTTCCCCACGTAGTCGCGCCCGCGCCCTTTCAGCCATCCGCATGTTCCACCGTTTTCTCTTGATTGAGAATTTGTGTGAGACTAACCCGACAACGATCATCGAGGCACCGAAAACCATCCAGAAGCTTCCGACTGTGCTCAGCGGCCAGGAGGTTGAAAGACTGCTGATGTCCGCGGCAGGCAACGGGGTGCTCGACGTGCGGGACCGGGCAATGCTCGAGCTCCTTTATGCAACCGGAGTGAGGGTGTCGGAGTTGGTAGCTTTGCGGCTTCGTGATGTCAATCTGACGGCCGGCTATCTCATAACCATCGGGAAAGGAAACAAGGAAAGACTCGTGCCAATGGGTGATGCAGCCCGTAACGCCATCAGGGTCTACTTGTCCGAGTCCCGGCCCCAGCTGGCAAAAGAAAGGGATAGTGCGATCTTGTTTCTGAGCAGGCTCGGCGTCGGTATGACAAGGCAAGCTTTCTGGAACATCATTAAACATCGCTCTCTGTCAGCAGGTATAAGCAAAAACATCTCACCCCACACACTGCGCCACTCATTCGCCACTCATCTCCTGGAGAACGGGGCCGATTTGCGTAGCGTTCAGCTCATGCTCGGCCATGCGGACCTTTCCACCACACAAATATACACTCACATCACCCGCGAGCGTCTCAAGAAGATTCATGAGGAGTTTCATCCCAGAGGTAGTTGACTGGCAGGCCGGGCTTTTTTCGCTTTTCACACACGGCATTAAGCTGCTATGATTATTTTTCACATGAAATCATGAAAGGAACAGATCGAGAATGAAGTACATCGTCCTCCTCGGCGACGGGATGTCCGACGAAAAAATTGACGAACTTGGCGGTAAGACTCCCCTTCAGGCCGCTGCCACACCCATGATGGACTTTATGGCGAAACGGGGGCGACTTGGCCTCGTGAGAACCGTTCCGGTTGGCCTGCCACCCGGGAGTGACGTTGCGAACCTGTCGGTTTTCGGCTATGACCCGCGCAGATGCTATACCGGTCGCTCCCCGCTGGAAGCTGCCAGCATGGGAGTCGAGCTTGGTCCGGATGATGTCGCTTTCCGCGTGAATCTTGTCACCCTTCTCCCCCAGGCGGGGAAACTGTATATGCAGGATTACTCCGCCGGTCATATCACCTCCGAGGAAGGCAAAGAGTTGGTAGCCACGCTTCAGCGAGAGCTTGGTGACAACGAGTTCCAGTTTTTCCCTGGCGTAGGCTATCGTCACCTCATGGTCTGGCGTGGAGGACGCGAAGACTTGACCACCGTTCCTCCCCATGACATCAGTGGCAAGATGATTATCGACTATCTCCCGAAAGGGGGCGGGGCCGAGCGGCTCATCAATCTCATGAATTCGTCGCAGATGCTTCTCGTCAACCATCCTCTCAACAAAGAACGCCGAGAGCACAACAAACTGCCGGCGAATTCCATCTGGCTCTGGGGGCAGGGGAAGTCACCACGCATGGAGACGTACCGGGATAAATTCGGACTTTCAGGTGCGGTCATCTCTGCCGTCGACCTCATCCGGGGGATCGGCATCAACGCCGGTTTGGACATCATCAAGGTCCCGGGAGCCACGGGCTACATCGACACGAACTACCAGGGAAAGGCCGCAGCGGCACTGGAGGCACTGGAAACCAAGGACTACGTTTACCTCCATGTTGAGGCGCCGGACGAGGCCTCCCATTCGGGAAACCTCGAACACAAAATAAAAGCAATCGAAGATTTCGATGCCCTTGTAGTGGGGCCTGTGCTAGAGGGAATCAAGAAGTTCGGTTCATACTGTATCCTCTGCACCCCGGACCATCCCACACCCATCAAGCGCATGACTCACACGTCTGATGCGGTACCGTTCATTCTGTACAAAGGTGAAGTGGCGGAGAACGAATCCGTAGCAGGATATGATGAGCGTTCCGCGAGAGAAACAGGTCTTCAATTGGAGGAGGGCTTCCGGCTTATGGAAATGATGATGGCCGACAACTGATCACTGATTCTGCATAGGTGAAAGGAAGGGGGAGTGTATGCCTGAATCAACGGCTATACCTCCCCCTTCCTTATTGAACTGAAAATTTATCGATGGTCAGGCCTGAATGGGGGCCCGAGCGGACGAAACCAGTAAACATCAGGCCAATGCCCGAAGTAGTAGGGATCGTAGTACGGGGGCGGAGGCGGGTAAGGAAATTCCTCATCTGTCTGATAACCTTTCAGGAGGTGTAGTTCTTTGATCGAGACCACCGGATACGTGTAATCGACATAATCCAAAGGTCTCGTTTTTTTACCCTTGATCTCCCCCACGAGAGTCACGAGTCTC
>DATDMX010000396.1:0-6351 GCA_036518575.1 Geobacteraceae bacterium
AAATCTCTGCACCAGGGGTGACACCGTCGACGAAAGGTCCATCATTGCCCTCTCCGGCTCCACCGGCCGCTCCACCGGGCCGCACCTCCATTTCGAGGCGTGGAAGGACGGTGTCAATGTCACCGAAGCCCTCGTAGGGCCATGGGGGAGCAGAGGGTCGACCCTGGCGCGCGGCCATCTTCTGCCCAACGATGGCATCCGGCGGGAAGTCCAGGCCGACGGCACCCTCCGCTTCACCAACCTTCCGTGACACGTTCAACGTGCGACGCGAAACCCCATCTCCTCCCTAGCCCCGCTTCTTCGTGTACCGGGTCGGCTCGGCCCGCCACGGGTCATCCGGCCAGGGGTGCTTCGGATAGCGCCCCTTGAGTTCCTTCTTCACCTGAGGATACACGGCATTCCAGAAATTCTTCAGATCCCGGGTAACCTGCATCGGTCTTCCCGCAGGAGACAGGAGATGGATGAGGAGGGGAACCTCACCGAAGGCCACGCGCGGTGTTTCCGCCAGACCAAACAGCTCCTGCAGCTTCACCGCGAGCACAGGTCCCTCTTCAGGGAGATAATCGACCATAATCCGTGAACCGCTCGGAACGCTTATGTGCGGCGGGGCCCCCTCGTCGAGCCTCTTCGACTGTTCCCACGTGAGAAGGGCGCGCAGCGGGGCTTCGAGGTCCACCTTTGCCAGTTCTACCCGCGACCTCACGCCGCGGATGTAGGGAGCAAGCCACGAAGTCATGGTATCCAGCAGGTGCCGGTCGGAGAGATCGGGCCAGTCCTCAGGGAACCGGCTGGACAAAAACATGATCCGCGCCCTCAGCTGTCGTGTCTTGGGAGTCCAGCCGAGAGCCGCAAGCCCCGGCCCGGCGGCAACGCCTTCGAGCATCACCCGGCACACTTCTTCGCCGGTCGGTGTAATCGGGCGGGATGACAGGAGGATGGCACCGAGACGTTCCTCCTCCTGCGCCACGACCCGCCCTTCACCTTCGTTCCACGCCACGACCCGCGACCGCACGATGGCGTCGGCACACTCCTGACGCAACGTATCCAAGGCGATGGCGCTCGCCTTGCGAATCGTTCCATCACCACGCTCGCCACCTTCCATGTCGATGGCGACGATGTAGGGGTGGTTACGCACGGCGCTTAGTTCCGACAGTCGCCCTCCTCGGCCGTTTGCGAGAAGATAGCGGTCGGAGCCTGGCTCACGTTGCCCGGCGACTCGGTCAGGATAGGCGGCGGCGAGGAGGGTGCCGACTACCTCGGCCGTTGCCGGCTCCTCACCGTCGGCCCCGATAATGGTACGCAGCTGCCGCGCGGCCCTGTCCACTGCCCGGCAAGCGGAGGGATCGGCAACACCACCACTGCCGCCTCTTTTCCCCCGTCGCCACTCGCCGAGAGCCTCCAGGCGGTCGAGGATGTCGCTATCGCTCACAGGGGAAGAGCCACCATCACGCCTTCTGACGAAGATGTCGCGCTCCGACAGTAGTGCCGCCAGATCGCACCCGAGAAAAGCCCCCCCCCGCTTGTGCGCCGTAAGGACGAGATGGGCAAGGCGGGGATGGATCGGCAACTCGGCCATCCGCCGCCCGTCAGCCGTAATCATCCCCCGGGAGTCGATAGCCCCCAACTGCACGAGGAGCCGCCGGGCTTCGCCGAAGGCTGCCGTGGGAGGCGGGTCGGGCCAGTCGAGCGTTTGCGGGTCACTTATCCCCCAGAGGGCGAGATCGAGGGCAAGGTTGGCGAGGTCGGCCGTGCAGATTTCCGGAGGATGGTACGGAACGAGGGCACGCTGCTGGTGCTCGCTCCAGAGACGGTAGCAGACGCCCGGGGAGAGTCGGCCGGCCCTGCCGCAGCGCTGGGTCGCCGATGCTGCCGAGATACGTTCGGTGACCAGCCGATCGAGGCCGGTCGCGGCGTCGAATCGCAGGCGTCGGCACCACCCGCCGTCCACCACGACCCGAACCCCCTCGATGGTCAGACTCGTTTCGGCGATGTTCGTGGCCAAGACGACCTTGCGTTGCCGTGCCGGAACAATCGCCTTTTCCTGGGCCTCAAAGGGGAGATCACCAAAAAGCGGCACGAGGAGAACCTCTGTCCCCCGGCACCTCTCCTCAAGAAGAGAGTGGCAGCGACGGATCTCCCCCGCCCCGGGGAGAAACGCGAGAATATCGCCATGGGTCTCACCCAGTGCTCTCACCACCGTATCTGACATCAGAGTTGGAAGATCGGCGTTCTTTGCTTCCGTGACATGGCGGACCTCGACGGGATAGCTTCGTCCCACGCAGGAGACAATCGGCGCATTACCCAGGAAGGCCGCCAGCGGCCCGCTGTCGAGAGTTGCCGACATGACGACAATTTTCAGGTCGTCCCTGAGACCCGATTGGACATCTCGGCAAAGAGTCAGCGCGAGGTCCGATTGAAGGCTTCGCTCATGAAACTCGTCGAAAATCACGACCCCCACGCCGCTAAGAGCCGGATCGGCCTGGAGACGACGGATCAGTATCCCCTCGGTGACCACCTCGACCCTCGTTGCGGCCGACGTCTTCTTCTCGTAGCGGATCTGGTAGCCCACCGTGCGGCCCACCTCGTCCCCGAGACAGGAGGCCATCCAGCGGGCGGCGTTGGTGGCGGCAAGACGTCGTGGTTCGAGCATGACGATACGCGAGGTTTCGAAGAAGGAGGCACCCAGAAGAGCAAGGGGAATCCGGGTTGTCTTGCCGGCGCCGGGAGGGGCCTGGACCACGACAGCCGGATGGTGCTGCACGGCGTCGAGAAACTGCGGGAGAACGTGGTCTATGGGGAATTCCGGCATGGAGAAAACGCTACGGGACGAGCCGCCTGAGGTCGTCGAGAGAAACGTCGTTGAGAGAATCGACGATACGGACCGCGTGGGAAAGCATGGACGCAGGATAGCTGTTGGTCACGGCGAGAACGGTGATGCCCGCCCCCGTGGCTGACGCGATCCCCGCAGGGGTGTCCTCGATGGCAAGACAGCTCGATGCGGTAAGGTTTTTCTCCCGGTGCTTGTCGGCAAGCTTCGCCGCGGCCAGGGTATAGCTCGCGGGATCCGGCTTGCTCGCCGCCACGTCCACCGCCGTGACGATCACGTCAAAGCAATCCGTAATACCCAGTTGCGCAAGAATCGGATCAATATCAGACGGGAGGGCACCACTGCAGACAGCCAGCGGCAGTTTGCCGGAAATTTCCCGGATAAGCTCCACGACGCCGGGATAGGGATAAACGCCCGATGCGATGACCGTCTGGAAGGCCGCAGCTTTCCGGGCGATGAACTCCCCGAGCAGCGTGCCATCCAGGGAGCGGCCGGCAGCGCGAAAAGCTTCGACGAACGCCTCCCGGTCGTCGTACCCCATGTAGGAGTCGACGTACGCTTCCCACGAATAACCAAGCCCCAGGGGCTCGAGGATTTCCTGGAACGCCCGGTAGTGGAGAGGTTCGGTGTCGACGATGACACCGTCGAAATCAAAAATGACCGCCTGCAGCATGGCTCGCTCCTCTGTAACGACTCTTTCTCACCACCTGCCGACGAGGTTGAGCGACGCGGCATTCGCACTCACCATCGGCGCCACGGTGAGCCCCCCCTCGTTCTTCCCGGCATGGGTGGCTGTAGCTATCCGGCCACACAGCTCGCCAACAGCCGCGCCGAGAATGATGTCACTTGCCCAGTGCTTGTCCTGGTAGAGACGCGAGTAGCCCACGAAGGAAGCAGCGGCGTAGTAGGTAAGCTTGGCAAGAAAGCTCTCCGATGTGGAGGCAAGCACCGAAGCCATGGCAAAAGAACTGGCCGTATGCATGGAGGGAAGTGAATCGAAATCACTTTGGAACTGGAATGGCCTGAAACTTCCCTTGTCGCCGGCCACGAAAGGCCGCTCGCGGCCGACCGCCTCCTTGAGGATGAAGGTCGTGGCATCGGCGAGGACCACGGCCTCACCCAGCATTTCGCCCAGCTCACGGTATTTCGGTGAATCAGCCCACACCCCGCCGCCATAAACGGCTGCGGCCACGCCGAGATGAAAAAACGGATTCCCCAAAAAGCTTCCCACGTCGGTTGCCCGGTTGAGGGTCGAATTCTTGTGGTCCTGAACCTTTTCACGAATGTCGTCGTCATAAACATAGGTGAGACCTACCGCACCTGCGGTAGCAAGAGTCCCGAGAAGACCGTACCCTTTGACATCGATGGGGGTCGTCGCGACCTGGAGAGCCTCCCCACCGAGGCGCAGCGACTCTTCCTTGATGGCCGATACGCTCGTGAACAGGTTATCGTCGCCCCAAGCCGGGGATACCATAATGAAGGTCGTGAGGAGAAATACCACGTAACGATGCATGGATTGCCGTCTCCGCTAGTCAGGATTTGAATCGCCGCCGAACCGCAACTCTGACGACACAGGCAACTGCCGCTCCGGCGGCATCAGCCAGAAGATCGCCTATCTCGGCGGTCCTGGTGGTAGTAAAGACACCCTGGACCGCTTCCACAACCGCGCCGAACAGCATTGCGCCGGCGCTGGCCCAGAGAAGCCGGTGCCGGATGGCGGGCAAACCGTCAAGAGAAGAGACACCAAGGAGGGTAAGAAGGCAATAAGCGACTGCATGCTGAAACTTGTCCCAGCCAAGAAGCTCGCTCTTAAGAACAGGGGGAGAAGGAATGAGCGACAGCCACAGAATAATCCCCCCCCAGACGGTAATCGGAACCCATCTGAGAATGGGATGAAGGAGTGGGCGCTTCACGGGCGGCGTCGCAGCGCCAGGGCGTCCGCGATCTGCTGCCAACGTTGACGGTCTTCATCCGACATCTTTTCGCGATACTCCAGGATGAAGGAGAGAAATATCGAGACAAAGAAGGCAGTGACTGTAGCTAGGACGACGATGAGGGACCGCTTCGGCTTGCTCTTCTTGAGAGGGGCC
Source organism: Geobacteraceae bacterium (assembly GCA_036518575.1). GTDB lineage: Bacteria > Desulfobacterota > Desulfuromonadia > Geobacterales > Geobacteraceae > DATDMX01. The sequence goes on from DATDMX010000396.1 coordinate 4,918, forward strand.
ACTGCATCATCAAGCACCTGCATGGATGAGGAATCCTTGGCTTCGGTGAGCTTGACGACTTCGTACTGCTTCGTGAGCTGCTCGAAAATCGTCTCCTGAATCTTCAACTCCCTCATTCTGCGGGCATACTCCAACCCAAGATTGGGAACATTGCCGACCGTGGGAATGGCGTCACCACTTCCGCCCCGTCCTTCGAGCGCCCCCAGCTGGCTGCGCAGTTTGGCCAGCGAACTCTGCAGCGCCTTGACTTCGGGGCTTTCATTGGTCTGATAGCTGCGCAAGGAGGCGAGCTGCACCTCCTTACTGACGATTTCGGCTTTTAGCTGAGCAACTCCTTGAATTGACGCGGTTGCCTGCGAATCGACCTTGACGACCTTGTACTTTTCCTGGAATTCCTTCAGAGAGTCTTCAGCCTTCTTCAGGTCCTCCCGCACCACGGCAAGGCGTTTCTCGAGAAACGCACGCTCCGTTCCCGCCTTGCTGAGGTTCAGCTGAACGCTGCGTATGCCCAGCTCTTCCACCATGGCATTTGCCAGGGTTGCCGCCATCTTGGGATTTCTGCTCTCGGCGGTTATGGAAATGATGCCATCCTTGCCCACCTGTGCCTTTACAGCCTTATTCAGGGCACCGCGGGCTCCTTCTGAATCTTTCGCCTTGAACGCCCTGACCAAGTCCAGCTTCTTGACGACGGCGTCGGCGACCGACCGGCTCTTGAGTATGCCTATGTAAAGATCGGCGCTGCCCCCGATCCCCCCCAATCCGCCGGCAAGGGCCGCAAGCCCCCCCGCTTGACCGAGCATTGCCGCAAGCCCACCTCCTCCCTCTTTCTGGGGGGGGAGAATCTTGGCCGTAGCTGAATAGATGTTCGGCAGCGTGAGGCTATAGATGACCGACAGGATGGCTGCGGCTGAACAGAGCTTGAGGATGAGTCCCTTACGCTTTACCACGACCTGAAGAAGCTCCAGGAGGTTAATTTCCTCTTCCTCCTGCGACGTTCCACGATTTGGTTGAAGTTCATCAGACATGAGTGTCTTCCCGTTACTTGAGTCCTATCAGCATGGTACCGGCGGTGAGGGCCACGTTCGCCAGGATCTGGGTTATGTCTTTGATTTCTCTCAGCCAGGCGGTCCTTTCCAGCTTCTGCGGTACCACCAGGGTGTCGCCGGGACGAAGAGACGACGACATGAAGCCGCCAAATGTCCAACTGCGGGCATCCTCGTCCCAATGAATTCCGAGGGAAGATTGCTGCTTGCTGATGACTGAACCGTCGGCCCTGATGACGTACATCTCGCCCTCGTCGGCATCTCTCGTCGGGCCGCCGGCTTTTTTCAGATAGTAGGAAACATTGGAATCGGGCTGGTAGATGAGGGTTGTCTGGTTGAACACCTGGCCCATGACGTTCACCACAGCAGGAGTTGACGGTCTTTCGAGGGC
>DATDMX010000397.1:0-5380 GCA_036518575.1 Geobacteraceae bacterium
GTCATGGCCCACATCGACGAGTATTTCCGGGACCTCCCCGCGGAAGCGACCCTGCCGCTTCGCGCCCTCTTTGCCGGCGGCAAAGGGGTGAGCGGCGCCCTTGCCGCGAGACTCCTCACCCGCAACATCGTGGCCATCGCCCGTACCTTCATCGCCGGCGAATCCCCCGAAGAGGCGCGCAAACCGCTGCAGGCCCTGATAGGTGAGGGGAGAAGCGTCACCTTCGATATCCTCGGCGAAACGGCTCTCTCGGAGAAGGAGGCGCAGGGGTACGCCGGGCAGTACCTCGCCCTGACCGACTTTCTTGCCGCCGAGCTGAAGGCCCTGCCCCGGCGACAGCGGTTTCCGGGCATCAACCTCTCCGTGAAGATAAGTTCTCTCTACTCGCGTCTCGACCCCATGAACTATGACGACAGCGTGCTCCAGGTGAAGGAGCGGCTGCGCCCCATCTTCCGCCGGGTGAAGGAGGTGGGGGGCTTCGTCAACCTCGACATGGAGATGGCGAGCCAGAAGAATATCACGCTCGACGTGTTCACCTCTCTCCTCGACGAGGAGGAATTCCGGTCCTGGCCCCACGCCGGCATCGCCATTCAGGCCTATCTGCGGGAAACGGAGGCGGATCTCGGCCGGCTCTTGGCGTGGGCGCGCCAACGGGGCACGTCCGTCACCGTACGCCTCGTGAAGGGGGCCTACTGGGAATACGAGAGCGTCACCGCGAGCCAGAAGGGATGGCCCTCTCCGGTCTTTGCCACCAAGGGCGAAACCGACCGGAACTTCGAGCGCTGCGCGGCGTTTCTCTTTGCCAACGCCGATAGACTCGTCCCCGCCATTGCCACCCACAATGTCAGGTCCCTGGCAGCTGCCATGGTGGCGGCGGAGCGGGCAGACGTGGCAGCTGAGAATTACGAATTCCAGATGCTCTACGGCATGGCCGAGCCGGTAAAGCATGCCGTCCAGCGGCTCGGTTTCCCGCTGCGCGATTATGTCCCCGTCGGTCCCCTTATTCCCGGCATGGCCTATCTCGTGCGCCGGCTCCTGGAGAACACTTCCAACGAAGGGTTCCTGCGCCGGACCTTCGTGGAGCGGGCCGAAAAGGTGAGCCTCCTCGCCGAGCCGCCCCTTCCGCCTCCCGCCGCGGAGCCGAAGCAGGAGGGACTTGCCCCCTTCGCCAACGAACCGGCCCTCGATCTTTCCCGCCCGGAGGTGCGCGAGGAGTGCCGCGCTGCCATCGAGACGGTGCGGGGAAAGCTTGACGGGCGCTATCCGGCCCTCATCGCCGGTAGGGAGGGGGGGCGTGAAGCGGCCGTCGTCTCCGTCAACCCGGCCCGACCGAGCGAGGTTGTCGGCAGCGTAGCGGCGGTCAGTCGGGAAGAGGCGGCCGAGGCGGTGGCAGCGGCCCGTCGGGCCCAGGCCGCGTGGGGGGGGCGGGAGCCCGCCGAGCGGGCGGCCGTGCTCTTCCGGGCAGCAGACATCGCCAGAAGCAGGCGGCGCGAGCTCATGGCGTGGCAGGTGTTCGAAACGGGGAAGAACTGGCTGGAGGCCGATGCCGACGTGGCAGAGGCGATCGATTACTTCGACTACTACGGCCATGAGATGCTTCGTCTGGCCGCGCCCCAGCGGCTGGGGGATATTCCCGGCGAACTCAACCTTTACCACTATCGCCCCCGGGGTGTTGGCGTGGTCATCGCTCCGTGGAACTTTCCCCTCGCCATCTCCGCAGGGATGGTTGCTGCCCCCCTTGTCGCCGGAAATGCCGTTCTCTACAAGCCGTCGAGCCTTTCGCCGGTGAATGGCTGGCACCTGTGCGACATTTTGCGAGAGGCGGGCGTACCGGACGGGGTCGTGAATTTCATCCCCGGCCGGGGAGGCGAACTCGGCACCTATCTCGTCGGCCACGAAGGGATCGATTTCGTAGCCTTCACCGGTTCCCGCGAGGTGGGACTTGCCATCGCCGCCCGGGCCGCCGCAACGCCCGGCTTGGGCGGGGTGAAGAAGGTGGTGGCGGAGATGGGGGGAAAGAATGCCATCATCGTCGACGCCGACGCCGACCTCGACCAGGCGGTGTCCGGGGTGATCCGGTCCGCGTTCGGCTACCAGGGGCAGAAGTGCTCAGCCTGCTCGCGGGTCATCGTCCTTGCGCCGTGCTACGAGCGGTTCATGGCGCGGCTTGCCGAGGCCGTTGCGGAACTTCAGATCGGCCCTCCCGATGATCCCACGTTTTTCATGGGGCCGCTCATCGACGCAGCCGCGCTGGAAAAGGTGCGCCGCTACGTGGAGGCAGGCCGTCGCGACGGGCGGATCGTTGTTGCCGGCAATGCCCCGGCCGTGGGCTTTTACCACGGTCCCGTGGTGGTGGCCGACCTTGCCCCCGATTCCCCGCTTCTGCGGGAGGAGGTTTTCGGTCCGGTGCTGGCGGTCGTCCGGGCGGAGGACTTGGGGACGGCCCTCGAGAGCGCCAACGCCACCGACTACGCCCTCACCGGCGGGCTCTATTCCCGCAGCCCTCGCGCCATAGCCCGGGTGAGTAACGAGCTTGCCGTCGGCAACCTCTACATCAACCGTCCCATCACCGGGGCTCTCGTGGGGCGCCAGCCCTTCGGCGGCTTCAGGTATTCGGGCGTGGGGAGCAAGGCGGGTGGGCCCGACTACCTCCAGCAGTTCCTCCTCCCGCGGGTGGTGACGGAGAACACCATGCGCCGCGGGTTCACCCCCGAGACGGTGGGGTAGCCGCGCGTTGCCCGACGGGACAACGCGCTCATTGGCGCAATGCTGTTGACATTTTCCGACGCTGTGCCCATAGTCCCCACGTTGATGATGGAACAAATTCCCGGATGAAACTGTCTAAGTGAATGAACGATATCCGACGCCATATTCCCGATGATGACGGGGAGCTGGTCCTGGCGGCCCGGACGGGGGATCTGGCGGCCTTCGAGCTCATCGTGCGCAAGTACCAGGGGAGGATGCTTAACGTCGCGTTCCGCATTACCGGGGTGTACGAGGATGCCTGCGAAGTAGTGCAGGATGCCTTCGTCGCCGCCCACCGGGGGCTGAAGGATTTTCGCGGCGAGTCCCGCTTCTCCACCTGGCTGACGGCCATTACCGCCAATCTCGCGCGTAACCGCCTGGAGCAGCTCCTGACACGGCGAAAGAACGAAGCCCTCTCCCTTGATGATCCGCTCCCCACCGAAGACGGGGACATCATGCGCGAGCCCCCCTCCACCCGTCCCACCCCGCTGGAAGAAGTGGAGCGGCTCAACGTGCAGGAGAAGGTGCAGGGATGCATCGGTGAGCTTCCGCCCGGGTTTCGGGAAGTGCTTGTGCTGCGGGACCTGGAGGAGTTTAGCTATGGCGAGATCGGGGCCATCCTCAAGCTGCGGGATGGCACCGTGAAGTCGCGTCTTGCCAGGGCGCGGGAAGCTGTCAAGGATTGTCTGAAACGGGCATTCGGAGCACTGTGATGGAACACGCCGAACTACGCAAAAAACTTTCGGCTTACCTAGATAAGGCCACGACCGCCGCCGAGCGGCTGGAGATCGAGGAGCACCTGTCCCGCTGCCCCGATTGCCGCGATGAGCTGGTCGATCTGGAGAAAACGGTGGGCCACCTGCGCCAGCTTCCCGGCGTCGAGCCCCCGGTCTGGCTCACGGCAAAAATCATGGCCCGGGTGCGGGAGGAGGCCGAAGCCAAGCCGAGTCTCTGGCAGCGGCTCTTCGTCCCCCTGCGCGTCAAGCTTCCCCTCGAAGCCGTGGCATTGATCTTTCTCTGCGTGACCGGCTACTACCTGGCCCGGACGATGGCTCCGGAGGTCCCGGTTACCGCGCCCCCCGCCGCCGTGGAGGAGAAAGGGGCTCCCCGACCACAACCGCCGTCTCCCTCCGTCGAGAGCCGGGGGGAGGGGAGCAAACCCGTCCAGCCTCCTCCGCCGCCCGGGCAGGCGCTGTCACGCCAGGCGCCCGTGCAGGAGCGCGAGGAGTCCCCCCCGGCCTTCGCGCCGGCCCCGCCCCCCGTGATGGAGTCTCCCCGCGCGCTGCCGGCGGCGCCGCGTGCGGAGGGGGCACCGGCTCCCGCGGTTCGTCCCGCGCTGCCGGCCCAGGACCGCGCGACCGTGCAGGCGGAGAAGTCCGAATCGGAGTATTTTGGCGCTTCAGCGGCGAAAAAGGCGAAAAAGGCAGCTAGGTCGGAAGAGCCGCCGGCAGCGGCCGGCGTGGGGGCGAATCTCCTTCCCCGGGTCGTGCTGCGTGTCGCCGATGCTGCGGTCACCGAGGGTGAGCTCCGGCAGTTGGTCACCGCGCAGGGGGGGAGCATTCTGCGCCGGGAGGAAACCGTTTCGGGGAGCCAGTTGACGGTGCGCATCGGGGTGGGCCGTGCAAACGAGTTTTTTGCCCGGCTGGAAAAGCTCGGTAGCGTGGTGCGGAAACCGGCAGCCGTGGACAGGGCGGCCGGAGACGTCGACGTGATTGTGGAGATCGAAACCGCTCGCTGACCGCCTTCACCAAGTGTTGAAAAAATTTTTACAGCCCGGGAACTTTTTTCTCTCCCAACCTGTCTAACCGTCCAAAAGGGGTTTTTCCCCGCATGACGAAGACAAGGAGGAGATCATGAAAACTATCGGGTTGTTGCTGCTGCTTCTGGGGCTTGCTGCCGGGGCGTGGGCCGGGGATGTGGGGGATGCGGTGCAGGTGCAGATACGCTCGGAGAACGGCCGGACGTTGCCCTTCTATCCGGTTGAAGCACGCCATCCCAACCGGCGGGTCTATGCGGAGGCGGTCAAGGGTGACCATTACACCATCGTCGTCCACAACCGGCTGAACCGGCGGGTCGGCATCGTCGTGGCCGTGGACGGCCGCAACATCATCTCGGGTCAGAAGTCGTGGCTGAAGAACAGCGAGAGGATGTACATCCTGGAGCCCTACGCCACGGGGGAATACAACGGCTGGCGTACCGATCTCGACCGGGTGAACCGCTTCTATTTCACCAGTGCGGCCGACTCCTATGCGGCGGCCTTCAACGACGAATCGGCCATGGGAGTGATAGCCGTGGCGGTCTATCCGGAAGTCCGGCATGAACCGGTGGCCCTTGCCGCACCTGCAGCGCCCCATGCCGCAAAAAAGGCGAAAAGTGCCGACCGGGCTGGTTCGGGAGTAATGTACGAGGAACGCGCCGGCACCGGCTACGGCCGGGAGGAGTACTCCCCTTCCTATGTCGTGGCCTTCGAGGCGGAAGAGCATGCGGTGGAGCGGATCTTCATCAAGTACGAATGGCGCTCTACGCTTACACGGCTGGGAATCATCCCTGCGTACCGACCCGAGCGCAACCGGCTGTGGGACAACGGCGGTTTCGCCCCTCCTCCTCCGGGTAGGGGGTAGTGCGTATAAAACCT
>DATDMX010000398.1:0-6251 GCA_036518575.1 Geobacteraceae bacterium
TTGAAGGCAAGCTCGGGCTTCATGGCAGCCGGAGCAGCGAAAACCGTGGTTGCAGCGAACAATGTGAGACCTGCAGCAAGTGCCGCGGGGCTCACGATCTTTACACCTTTTCGCATTCACTACCTCCCTTGTGTTGAAGCCTCTCCCGCTGCTCAGCGGCACGGGAAATGACTCTGTCTGTAAGAAATTCCAGCTAACGCCGCGCAAACAAATCGGAGAACGGCGTCGACCGATACTGGGGGTTGTCGCCGACGACCTCGACAACGGGCCCGTCCTCCAGCTCTTCCAGCTCACCCGTGTCGTCCTCGTACTCATCCTCGCCCACTGCCCAGGCGTAGAGTTTTTCCGAGTCGGTCAGAACCGGCTTTTCCGGTATTCCGTAGACCCGGTTCTGCATCTCCTCGTCGTAGACGCCTACACACCCGTGGGATGCGGGGCGTCCCGGCAGGTCACGGGCATGAATCCAGTAGGAGACGTTATCCTCCCCCACGTGGAAACGAAAGGCGTTGTCCATGGGATACTGAGCTGTCTGGTCTTCCGTCTTGTAGAGCGACGAGGTGTGGTTTCGATGTCGGGCATCGACATGGAAGATGCCGGTCGGTGTCTTGTGCCCTTCGGCTCCCGTGGCAGCCGGCATGGAGAATTTCAGCTTGCCGTATTCATAGGCGCCAAGCCATTGCTCCGTAAGACTGATGAGAATATACTTTTCCTGCCTCCTGGCCGGCTCATAAAAGGAAGGGAGCGGGCAGTAGTGCCGGCATTCCTCCATGTTTTCCGGGACCTTGATCGTCATCCCGGGATAGACATGCCGACGATCGATCCTGTTGAAACGGGCCACAGTCGGCCAATTGCTGCCGAAGAGTGACTCGATCGTGTCTTGAGGCCTGATGAAACGGGGTTCCCAGGCGATCTTTGCCTGGCTCGGATATTCCACCCGGCTCAGGTCTTCCTTGGCAGGGTCAAGCGGAGTGGCCGCGGGCTCGGAAGTGGCCTCGGGCTTGTAGATAGTCAGACTAACAACGATGGCGATAAAGATAAAAACAACCAGCTTGCGTAACATTTGTCCATTTCCTTGCAATAACACAACTCGCGCACAACCACTAAATTTGTATCACTACCACTTTTTACCATGCGGGTCAAGAAAGTTGGCTCTCATCTCCTACTCTGCCATTGCTATTTGGCTATAATGTTCGTATTATCCGCTTCACAAGGGAATTCACCGTAAAGCCGGCCATCGCCAGCTCAATCCGCTCCTGGTGTGAAGGAGGTTACCATGTTTGTTGTCTCCCTGCTGCTCCATGCCACGCTACTTGCCACCCCGCCTCAAGATGCCGTGCACCAGAGGCACGCCGAAAGCGCAGCCAGTTCCTCCGAACGCCCGAAGGAGGCAGCAGCCGAGAAAGGCAAGGCTCCTGAAGAAAAGCCAGTGGTAACCAGACACGAAATTGCCATCGACGGCAAGCCGCTCAAGTACACCGTCACCACAGGGATGATGCCCATAGGCAACGCCAAGGGGGAGACTGAGGCCTCGATCTTCTATGTCGCCTATACGGCCGATACTGCCGACAAGAACTCAAAGCGACCGCTCATTTTCGCTTTCAATGGCGGTCCCGGCTCGTCATCGGTATGGCTCCATCTCGGTGCGGTGGGGCCGCGGCGCGTGGTGCTGAAGGATGACGGCCACATGCCGCCGCCCCCCTACGAATTGACCGACAACGCCGACACGTGGCTTGACCAGGCCGACCTGGTATTCATCGATCCGGTGGGAACCGGCTACAGCAGAGCGGTGAAACCCGAAGAGGCAAACAAGTTCTTCTCCCTCAAGGGGGATATCGAATCGGTCGGGGAGTTCATCCGTCTGTATCTCACCCGTTACGAGCGGTGGACTTCGCCTCTCTTCATCGTCGGGGAGAGCTATGGCTCGACCCGGGCTGCCGGTCTCGCCGGGCACCTTGCCGAGCATGGCATAACGTTCAATGGCATCATCCTTGTTTCTACCGTCCTCAATTTCTCCACCATCAGCTTCAGTCCGGGCAATGACCTTCCCTATGCCCTCTTCCTCCCGAGCTATGCGGCCACAGCGTGGTACCACAAGAAGTTGGCACCGGAGCTGACTGCCAATCTGGCCACGACCCTTACCGAGGTGGAGCGCTGGGCGCTGAACGATTATCTGAGCGCCCTTGCCAAAGGGGACAAGCTAAGACCCGATGAACGCCGCGAGATCGTCGCCAAGCTCGCCCGCTACACGGGGGTGAGTGAACGCTATGTCGACAACAGCAACCTGCGCCTCGAAGAGCCACGTTTTTCCAAGGAACTTCTCAGAGAGGAGAGAAAAACAATCGGACGCTTCGACGGCCGGTTGCAGGGAGTCGACCTTGCCCCGGCAGGAGATTATCCCACCTTCGATCCGTCCCTGGCTGCCGTCAGACCTCCCTTCACGGCAACGTTCAACCATTACGTGCGTCGCGAGCTGGGGTACAAGTCGGACCAGGAATACTACATTCTCGGTGGCGGCATTGGGCGCTGGGACTGGGGTGGCGGCAACTCTTTCGCCGATACGAGCGAGGCGCTGAGCGAAGCATTTACCAAGAATCCCTACATGAAGCTCTTTGTTGCGTCCGGCACCTTTGACCTTGCCACCCCCTACCTCGGCACAGAGTACACCCTTGACCACCTGGGGCTCGATCCGTCACTACGTAAGAACATCACCACGACCCGCTACGACGCCGGCCACATGATGTATACCGACAGTAAGGCACGGGCTCAGTTGAAACAGAACGTGGCAGCGTTTCTCAGGAGTGCTGTCGGCACAAAATAAGAAAGCATGGCGCTGAAACAGGTGGGAGTGTACGAAAGTGAAGGGATGAGACGGGGAGCGGGCGAACACCCGCCAGTTCCGACTTCAGAGAGGGGGCTTCACAAAGCCCCCTTTTCTATTGAATGTCAGGCGTACTTGATCAGCTCAACCATGTCGCGCACAGCCCGGTCGAGTCCGACCAGCACGGCGCGTGAAATGATGGAATGGCCGATATTGAACTCCTCGATGCCACCGATGGCAGCCACCTTCTTGACGTTCGTGTAATTGAGGCCGTGGCCGGCGTTAACGCCAAGATCGAGCTTTGCCGCAAGTTTCACGGCATTCTCGATTTTGAGAAGTTCCTGACGCTCGGTCTGCCAATCCTTTGCCTCGGCAAAGGAGCCGGTGTGAATCTCGATATAGTCGGCACCGATCTTGTTGGCGGCCTTGACCTGGTCGGGGTCGGGATCGATAAAGAGGGACACAGGGATCTTCCCCTGTTGCAGTCGCTCCACCACCTCCCTCAGGGAGTCCACGTGAAGACGGGCGTCAAGCCCCCCCTCGGTGGTGAGCTCCTGGCGCTTTTCCGGCACAAGTGTGCACATGTCGGGTTTGGTCGCCAGCGCAATACCCACCATCTCGTCGGTGGCCGCCATTTCAAGGTTCAGCTTTGCAGACACCGTCTGGCGCAGTAGCTTGAGGTCACGATCCTGGATGTGCCGCCGGTCTTCGCGCAGATGAATGGTGATGCCGTCCGCACCTGCCAAAAGGGCGATGGCCGCGGCAGCAACCGGATCAGGCTCGCTTCCACCCCGTGCTTGGCGGATAGTGGCCACGTGATCGATGTTAACCCCGAGTCTCGCCATGCCTATTTCCCTCCCAGCGTTTTTTCGACGACATCGGCGATATCCTTCGCCCAGCCGCTGATCTTGTACTTGTCCTGCCCCTCGATCATGATGCGCAACAGCGGCTCTGTTCCAGAGTAGCGCACGAGGATGCGTCCCTCGTCCTTCAACTGCTCCTCGATGCCGGTAATGACCTTCGCCACCTGGGGGATTGTCCTGATGTCCTTCTTCTCGGACACCCTGACGTTCACGAGCACCTGGGGAAGCGGAATCATGACCTCGGCCAGTTCCGAAAGGGGTTTGCCGCGACGGCGCATGATTGCCAGGACCTGAAGGGCGGCAAGCATCCCGTCCCCCGTGGTGTTATGGTCAAGAAAGATCATATGTCCCGACTGCTCACCACCGAGATTGTAGCCACCACGCCGCATCTCTTCCACAACATAGCGATCGCCCACATCGGTCTTTATCACCTTGCCACCGGCTCTCTTGAGGGCAATGTCGAGCCCCATGTTGCTCATGACCGTGGCTACAAGCGTGTTCTTTCGAAGCTTCTTCTGCTTGAGCATCTCGGTAGCGCAGATCGCCATGATCTGGTCGCCGTCCACTTCGTTACCGAATTCGTCCACAAAGATAACTCGGTCAGCATCACCGTCGAGGGCAATGCCAAGGTCGGCACGATGCTCCTTGACCGCCTCGCTGATACCCTGAGGATAGAGGGAACCACACCCTGCATTGATGTTGGTGCCGTTGGGCGAGATACCCAGGGTGACGACTTCTGCCCCCAACTCTTCAAGGACCGCCGGAGCAACCTTATAAGCCGCGCCATTGGCGCAGTCGAGCACGATCTTCATCCCTGCCAGATCGAGGTCTTTAGGAAACGTACTCTTCAGGAACACGATGTAGCGACCACCAGCAGAATCGATCCGGAACGCCTTGCCCACCTCGCTCGCAATGGGACGAAGCGAGTCGATCTTCTTGGAGAAGATGAGATCCTCGATCCGGAGTTCCACGTCGTCGGGGAGTTTAAAACCGTCATTGGAGAAGAACTTGATGCCATTGTCCTGGAACGGGTTGTGGGAGGCGGAGATAACCACGCCGGCATCGGCTCGCATGGAGGTCGTGATGTTGGCGATGCCCGGGGTGGGCAGTGGTCCGACGAGAACCACGTCGACCCCCATGGAGCAAATACCGGCCACCAAAGCGTTTTCGATCATGTATCCGGACAGACGGGTGTCCTTGCCGATGACAATCCGGTGGCGTTTATGCCCGTTCTTGAAAATGTACGCGGCCGCCCTGCCGATCTGCATTGCCATCTCGGTCGTCATGGGGTACACATTGGCAACTCCCCGCACGCCATCCGTTCCAAACAGCTTTTTCATCCCTACCTCCTGATCCGCGCAAGCGGACATAATCGCATATTGACCATCTCCCGGCTCAGCGCCGAACGATCTGTACCGTCACGGCTGCCGGATAGATTCGTTCGATTCTCACCCCCGGCGGTACTTTCACGACCCCCGCCAGGTCGGGGAAAGCCGTCAGCCCCGTGCCCACCCCCGCCAGGTCCAGGCGCACAGCGGGCAACCCGCGATCGAGCATGAGAAGCCGGTACTTCGGGCCGACGACGGTCACCTCCGCCGATGACGGCAGCTGACCGGCAACTGCCAGCCCCGGGGAAAGACGCGACGGCTCTATGGGCACCCGAAAGACAGCCGTTGTCTCTTTTCCGTACGTGACCGTAAGCCATAAAACAGCTGCTGCAGCAAGCGAGAGCAGCTTCAAATGCAGATTCTTCACAAGCCAGTCCGGACGGTTCATGTGAGCCACCTCGGTTCGAGAAGCCGTCTCAATGACTTGCGCAACGTGGGGGCGTCAAGGTTGCGCGTAATTTTACCCCCGACGACTATCCCGATAGTACCCGTTTCTTCCGAAACAACGATAACAACCGCATCGACTATTTCGGAAAGGCCAATGGCGGCCCGGTGCCTGGTGCCGAGCGCCTTGCTCACCTCGGAGTTCTGTGTGAGCGGCAGAAAACACCCTGCCTTGGTCAGCTTGCCCTTCTGAATGATGACGGCGCCATCGTGAATCGGTGAATAGGGAAGAAAAATCGACGTCAGCAGTTCGCTCGTCACCTTGGCATCGATATCGGTGCCAACCCCCATGAAGGTATCGAGGGGCATATCGCGCTCAAAGACGATAAGAGCACCGATGTGCTTGCTCGCCAGAGCCTCGGCCGCAGACACCAATTCTTCGATGATCTCGACCGGCTCTTCCTTCTCACGCTCCCGGCCCAAGCTGCCTCGACTTGAGACGACGAGTGCCCTGCGAATATCGTGCTGAAAGACAATAACGAGGATAATCAGGATTGACGCGAGAAAATTATCGAGGATCCAGCTAACGGTCTCAAGGTTCATGAACCGAGCGACGATACCAACACCGAGGAGAAAGGCCAGCCCGTACAGAAGACGAAGCGCCATGGCTCCCTTCACGAGGACAAGGAGGCGATAGATAACAAAGGCGACCAGACCGATGTCGATCAGATCGAGCAGCCATCCGGCATGGTGAAGAGATTCAGTCATGTGAGTCACCATTGCAGACGAGGTAGTACC
>DATDMX010000399.1:0-4635 GCA_036518575.1 Geobacteraceae bacterium
GAGCTTGCGGTACGCTCTGAGATACTTCACCGTGGCAGCGAGGTAGCGCTCCGCCAGGGAATCGTTCTGCGCCGTGAAGTACGTGTAGACCGGGATGCCGTCGGCCGAACGCTCCCGGACCCGGTAATTGCCGGCGGCAAGGGAGACGCTGCCGAGGGGCTGCCGGATCTCCCAGACCGACCGGGAACGCGGCCCCGCGGTCCCGCGTTTGAGCCTCTTGCCGGCAGTGACCGCCTCGGTGCCGGCTGGGGCGTCCACGGTGATGGTGAAGCGCTCCGCGGGGATGGCGGGACGCGGATACCAGTCGGCGTCGGTGCCGAGAAAGGTTCCCTCGGGCGAGATGATGCCGCTGATGCCGTAGGAGGGCTCCTCGGAATTGAGAAACCGCTGAGGGAGAGGTTCGTCGAAGAGGCAGGAGTAACGGATCTCCACCCGCCTCGTCCCCCCGTGCGACGGATGCGGCAGGGGAATCTCCAGATGGCCGGCGCCGAATGCAGGGGACGCCGGGGCGCCGTCACAGGTGACCGCTTCCACCGTTGCCCGGCGGGCAAGGCGCAGGGAAAGCCGCTCACCATCCCCGGCATTCAGCGTAAGGACGCTCACGCCGCTGAGACGGTGGCGGGCGGGATCGAGGGTTATCGTCAGGTCGTGGGCACCGACAACGGGGCCAGCTGCCTGTGCCACCAGGGGGAGCAGGAGCAACAGAACACAGGGGAAAAAGGTCGCGGCTTTCATGGCTATTAACTATAGCACCTTTCCCGACCGCGGCCAGAGCGTGGCGGACCCAGCGGGGGAAAAGGCTTGAAAGCCGTGTCAATCCGTGCTCAAATGACTACCCGTGGAAATCGTCTGCGAAGGAGCACCAATGACATTCGACCCGCTTGGCTGGCTGACCCCCTTCGTGGCCGAGGAGCGGCTCCATCGCCTGATCCGGCTTGCCATGGCCCTTGTCCTTGTGGGCTTCCTCGTCCTGCGCATCTCGGAGTATCACCGCTACGCGTTGAAGCCGCTCTGGTTCGTGGAGACGCTTCTCTTCGTGGTCCTCCTCATGGCTGTCCTCGGCCGGGTCGTTCCCGTCGATCGCTCCCGGGGTGTGCGGGACATCGTCGTCCCCCTCGTCGGGGCCGTCCTCCCCTTCGCCCTTCTCCTCTCTCCCCCCTCACCGGCGGTCCTCGCCAACCGGGTCATTTTCTTCGGCGCACTCTGGGAGATGACGGCCGCCACCACTCTCACCGTTGCCGGGCTCTGGTCCCTGCGGCGCTCCTTCAGCATCACCGTGGAGGCAAGGAGCCTCGTTACAGCAGGGCCGTACCGTTTCGTCCGCCATCCGGTCTACCTCGGCGAGATCCTTGCCGCCGCCGGTGTGACGATTATCCGCTTCTCGCCTGCCAACGCCCTCATTCTTATTCTCTTCGTCGCCGTGCAACTGTTCCGCGCCCGGCGCGAGGAGGAAAAACTTTCCCGCACCTTTCCCGCCTACCGTGCCTTTGCCGCGCAGAGCCGGTGGTTCTGGTAGTCCCTATCCGCAAGAATCAGTAGCCGAGAAGCCGGCGGTATTCGTCAATGGTGATGGCCGTGTGCCAGTGACCGGTCGCCCTGCCCACAAGACTCCCCCCCCAGAAGAGAAGGACCACGAGAAGGGCGAAGAGGATGCCGTTGACGGCGATCCGCCGGCCGGTGAGCTTCATATCGAGCGTCCCGAGCGCCCGGCAATGGCTGATGCAGCGCCAGCAGCCGATGCATTCGGGGGAGCTCACCCGCTCCTTCTCCATGACGGGAATGTAGGAGGGGCAGACCTGGGTGCAGACGCCGCAGGCCACGCAGGTCTTCTTTTCGCGGGTGACCTTCAGCGGTGACAGCATGGAGACGAGACCGAGGAGTGCACCATAGGGGCAGAGGAAGCGACAGAACGGGCTGCGACTGGGGAAGGAGAGGACCGCAAGGAGAATGATGACGAGCAGCCCCGTCAGGGAGAGATGGAGGAAGAAATCGAGGAGACGGACGTCGGCAACCTTGTTGTAGTCGGAATAGATGAAGGCCATGACGTCGGAGGGGGCCATTCCCCAGAGGATGGTGTAGAGAAAGAAGAAGAGAAGGAGGTATTTCACGCCGCGCAACAGGTTGTCCACCCGACGAGGGAGACGGAAATTGCGCCGCCAGAGATTGAACCCTGCCTTCCAGAAAAGCTCGGACAGAGTCCCCACCGGGCAGACCCATGAACAGAAGGAGCGCTTGAGGAGTAGGGAAATGCCAACGATGGTCAGAAAAAGCACGAGGCCGGCGGGATGGACCGGATTGACGGCGCCGCTCACGAACCACCCCTTGAGGCTCACCAGCGCGGAGATGGGCAGAAACCCTTCGATGCCGTCGGGGCGCGCCACGAGGGGCGAGACGCCGCCGGTGCGAAAGTGCAGGACGAAGCGGTAGAAACAGACCCCGAGATAGAGTTGAAAGAGGAGAAAAGCCCATTGGACGGCGATTCTCAGCGGTTGGACGTATCGGCTTCCCATCTCACGCTCCTCGCCGCCAAAATCTGCGACGTATTATGTCACGCCGAGGTGGTATCGTTTCACTAACGAACACTCGGAGGATACCCATGGAACCTTTAGTTCTCTTTAGCGCCGCGCTCGTAGTCTACTGCGGTTGGCTTACCATCATCGACGACATGCGCGCCTGGCGGCGCACCGCCCTAAAGCTCCCGGCAAAAAAGCGTGCGCGGGTCAAGAAAGAGGTGACGGCGACTCTTTTCTCAAGTCGCGGTCGAGGAGGTGGCGCGGCTGTACGTTGGCCAGCGCCCGCAAGAGGCTCCGCTTGACTGCAGGGATGTCCTTTTCCAGGCTCGTCAACAGTTCCTTCATCTTGCGCCGCTGCAGGTCGGCCCGGCCGCAGACCGGACAACAGCAGCAGACCACGGGAAAACGCTTCGCCCGGGAAAAGGTGATGATGTCACGCTCCTCCACGTAGACCAGCGGCCGGATCACCGTCGTCACGCCGTTGTCCGCCAGCATGGAGGGAGCCATGGATTTGAGCGACCCGACAAAGAACTGATTGAGGAGGAGCGTCTCAATGAAATCGTCCAGATGGTGGCCAAGCGCCAGTTTGTTGCAGCCATGCTGCTGGGCGAGGCCGTAGAGCGCGCCGCGCTTTAGCCGCGCACAGATGGAGCAGTAGGAGGAGTCGGGACGGCGCTTCTCCTTGATGATATCGTAGTGGGTTGTTTTCTCCACATGATGGCGCAGCCCGTGCTCCTCGAGGTGCTCGGCGATGATGTCGCTGCGAAAACCGGGATATCCCGAGTCGATGGTGAACGCCACGAGTTCGTAGCGTACCGGTGCGCGGCGGCGCAACTCCTCCAGCATGTGGAGGAGCGTGTAGGAGTCCTTCCCCCCCGATACGCCCACGGCGATTCTGTCCCCCTCGCCGATGAGGCCGTAGTCGGCTATGGCCCGGCCAACGGCATTCTTGATTCGTTTGTAGAGCTTATCCACGTTCTCTGTCACGTCCCCTCACCTTCCCGTCAATGCTCCCGTCAGGGTAAAAGAAAAGAGCGCGGCAAGTCAAGGGGAACGAGTGGAGTCCCGGCGGCAATGGTGTATACTTGGAGGCACCACGGAGTGCGGGAGGAGCCCATGCAAATTTTCGACATAACCGTTTCACTTTCGGACGAAACGCCGGTCTTCCCGGGCGATCCGCCGGTCGTTCTCGATGCAGTGACAAGCCTGAAGCGCGGCGACGCCGCCAACGTCTCCCGCCTTTCCCTCTCGACCCATGCCGGCACCCCCATCGACGCGCCACGCCACTACGACAACCGGGGGCAAAGCGTCGACAACATTCCCCTCTCCCTCCTCGTCGGGGAAGCGCTCGTCGCAGACCTCCACGGTGTGCGGCAGATTGGTCCCGAACATCTCGCCTCCTTCCCCCTTGACGGCGTGGAACGCCTCCTCCTCAAAACCGACAATTCGGCGCTCTGGAACCACAAAGGCTTCTTCGAAGACTATGCCGCTCTCACGGGTGACGGAGCGCAATACCTCATTAAACAGGGGATTCAGCTCGTGGGAATCGACTATCTCTCCATCGAGCCCTTTGCGGGCGATGGCCGCGTTCACCGGCAACTTCTGGCAGCAGGGGTGGCACTACTCGAAGGGGTGGACCTTGCCGGCGTGCCCGCCGGCCGCTATGAGCTCATCTGCCTTCCCCTCAAGATCAAGGAGGGGGACGGAGCCCCGGTGCGTGCAATTCTACGCCGCAGGAGCGCCGGTGGGGGAGAAGCGACGTTCGATCCTCACACGACCAAATGGCCGCTTGCCTAGCACATCCTGTCATGCCGCGCAGGATATCCGTGATATAATGATGGGAGAAGGGACTTCCTGAGAAAGGAGTGAGAACTATGGCACGGTTAGCCCACAAGAGTCCCAGGGAAGAGATCGGGCAGCGCACCGCCCGAAGCGCGAGCGTCTATCTTCCGAAGGGAGGGAGCAAGGAGACGGCGTATTGCCGAGGGTGCGGCGTTCTGTACCGCAACAAGCGCTGGGTAGTCGATCCCGTCGAGGTGGAGAGCATGAAGCGCAGGGCGGGAAGTCCAACGCTGGTCTGCCCGGCCTGCAAGCGGATGGAAGATGACAACCCCGCTGGCAT
>DATDMX010000400.1:0-3348 GCA_036518575.1 Geobacteraceae bacterium
GTGGGGGGCCCCTTTTCTTGCTCTCCTCTGGGTTCTTCATACTGATGACGTTATCGCCGAGTTTCCTGTTGAGTAGTCTTTCGACGAGTGACGGTGCGGCTTTTTTTGTCAACGGGTGCCGTAAAATGTCACAGTCGGCCTCCTATGGCCCGCCCGCGACTGCCGCCAGAATCCCCGCCAGGAGATCCGCGGGCGTGGGCGGACAGCCGGCAATGACGGCGTCCACGGGGATAACGTTTCCCACCGCGCCGTGCGAGGCGTAGCTCCCCCCGAATATCCCGCCATTCATGCCGCAGTCACCCACCGCCACCACGAGCTTCGGGTCGGGGGTGGCGTCGTAGGTGCGCTTGAGAGCGATTTCCATGTTGTGGGACACCGGTCCGGTCACGAGGAGCATGTCGGCGAAGCGGGGGGACGCGGTGAAGCTGATGCCGAAGCGCTCGCAGTTGTAGATCGGATTGTTCATGGCGATGATCTCGAGCTCGCAGCCGTTGCACGAACCGGCATCCACCTCCCGGATGACGAGACTGCGGCTGAAGCGCGCGCGAATCGCCTCCTCCAGCTTCTTTCCCACCAGGACGACCTCCGCCTCCACCTCAGAGGGAAGCTGCTCCGTGACGACTCCCGTTCTCAATATCTGATGAAGAATGCGCAGCATTTCTGCCCCCCCCGTTCCTTTAGCAGGTTGTTGAAAAACTCAGGTTGTTTTTCAACAACCTGTTAGAGGTCGTGACCCGAATAGGACTGGTTGAAGCTCTTGTTGCACAGCGGAAAATCCGGAACGATGTTGCCGAGCACCGCCTGCTCAAGCCCCAGCCAGTTGACGCTGGAGGGGTCGCGGATCATGCAGCGGTTGATTCCTCCGTCCTTCCCCGACTGCACCCAGTAGACGATTTCCCCCCGCCACCCCTCCACGACGGCAAACCCGCACGTGTCGGGCGCCGGCACCGGTAGCTCCGCGGCAATCTCCCCCTCGGGGAGGGTAGCAAGAAACTCGCGCAGCAGGCGGATGGAGTCGCGGATCTCGCACACCCGTACCCAGGCGCGGGCGTGGACATCGCAGGAGTTAAGGACCGTCGTCTGAGGGGTGAATATGTCATAGGGGGGAAATGGTGTCTGCAACCGGCAGTCGAGAGCCTGGCCGCTTGCCCGCGCGACGAATCCCACCGTACCCAGGTCCCGCGCGAGCTCGGCGGAAAGAATGCCGGTGGTGCGCACCCGGTCCTCCAGCGAGGGGTTGAGGTCGTAGATGGTGACGAGCCGTTCGAACTCGTCTTCGAGCCACGCAAGCTCCGCGAGCATCTCCTCTCCTCCCTCCCGGGTCAAATCTACGGTCACCCCTCCCGGGGCAACGCGGTCCATGAGATAGCGGTGGCCGAAGAGACGCCGGTTCAGTCGCAGGAGCTTTTCCTTCAGGCGGCCGAACTGGTAGAGGAGAAAGGCCAGGGCGGCATCGTTGGCGATGGCGCCCATATCCCCCAAGTGGTTGGCGATCCGCTCCCGCTCCAGGAAAATCGCGCGCAGCCAGAGCGCCCGGGGAGGCGGCTCCATCCCGCACATCGCCTCTGTGGACCGGCAGTAACAGAGGGCGTGGGCGACGGTGGAATCTCCCGACACCCGGCCTGCTAGGCGTACCCCTTCCTGCCACGAAAGCGATTCGAAGCGCTTTTCGATTCCTTTGTGGGTGTAGCCCAGCCGCTCTTCCAGGTTGATGATATCCTCGCCCATGGCCTGAAAGCGGAAGTGTCCCGGCTCGATGATCCCGGCATGTACCGGCCCCACCGGAATCTCGTAGACCCCCTCGCCCCGCGCCTTTGCCCAGCGGTATTCTCCCGGTACGCGCGGCAGCTTGCGGGCGGGGTCAAAGGATTTACGCAGGGGCCAGGCTTCGGCCGGCCAGTCCTCGAACTTGATCCAGGGCCGGTGGTCGGAGTGGACGTGACCCGTCGGGACAAGCCCCACGAGGCTCTCGATCTGGCGCTCGAAGCGAAAGGCCGGGATGTATTTCTTCGTGAGACTGGGACAGGTTGTGTCGTCGACGGGAAGCATGCAGCGCACGAGGGCGTAATCGCCCTCTTTGGCGTAGCAGGCGATGACGGCAAATGAGCGCCCCATGACGGTCTCATCCACCCCCCACTGGGCGGCGAGCCGCGCACCGGCCCCCTTCATGATGCGGGCTGCCTCCTCGAAGGCGTCGCGGGGGATGGTGAGAAGGGGAACGGTGTCGGGAAACTGACCGGTCTCCCGGACGGCCGCCGCGCCGAAGTGGGTCGCTATCGTTGAGCCGAGGTCGTTCATCGCAATATCTCCACCGCCATATCAAACCAGCGGGACAGGAAGGGGGGGAGGGAGAGGCCGAACAGGACGGTCAGGGCCAGGTGGAGAAAGACCGGGATGTTGGCGGCTGCAAGTGGTGTCTGCCAGGGCGGGATGACGCCGGCCACCATGGGCTGCACGCGGCGAAACAAGGCGGCAAAGGCGACGGCGAGCCCCACCAGAAGGGGAAGGGCCAGAAGCGGCATTTGCTTGATGGTAGCGGTCAGGATGAGGAATTCGCTCGCGAAGAGGCCGAAGGGGGGCATGCCTGAGAGGGACATCACTCCGAGGAGGAGCCCCCAGCCCACGGCGGGATTTCCCCGCAAGAGCCCGCGGATACGGGCCATATCCTGGGTGCCGTGCATCTGCGAGGCGTGGCCGACGCTGAAGAAGACCGAGGATTTGGTGAGACTGTGCACCAGCATGTGGAGCATGCCGCCGAAGGCGGCAATGGGGCCGCCGAGGCCGAACGCGAAGGTGGCAATCCCCATGTGTTCGATGGAGGAATAGGCGAAGAGCCGCTTGATGTCCTTCTGGCGCAGGAGGGAAAAAGAGGCGACGAGAAGCGACAGGAGACCGAAACCGATCATCATGTTGCCGGCAAAGCGCGTCCCCGTGGAGATGTCTACGAGCGACTTGCAGCGCACCAGCGCATAGAGCGCAACGTTGAGGAGAAGGCCGGAAAGGACGGCCGATATGGGAGTGGGCCCTTCGCTGTGGGCGTCGGGAAGCCAGTTGTGGACCGGCACGAGCCCGGCCTTGGTGCCGTAGCCCACCATGAGGAACACGAAGGCAAGCCGAAGCACCGTCGGCTCCAGCTGGCCACCCACCTGGCTCAGGTTGGTCCAGAGGAGGGCATTCCCCCCTTCGCCCAGCACCCGCTCGGCGGCAAAGTAGAGAAGGACAGTGCCGAAGAGGGCCTGGGCGATGCCGACGCCGCAGAGAATGAAGTATTTCCAGGCCGCTTCGACGGCGGTGGGGGTGCGGTAGAGGGAGACGAGGAGCACCGTGGCAAGCGTTGCGAGCTCCATG
>DATDMX010000401.1:0-2478 GCA_036518575.1 Geobacteraceae bacterium
ATAGAGGTCGCCCTTGCCGGCTTTGCCCAAGTGGGGAAAGCCGAACCCCTTGAGCCGAATCTTCGTCCCCGGCTGGAGGCCCGCGGGAACCTTGATGCGCTTGTTCCCCTCCATGGTCGGCACCTCCAGCGACGTGCCGAGAGCCGCTTCGCTGAAGCGGATCTGCCGTTCGACGACGATGTCGTCCCCCTCGCGCACGAAGAGCGGGTCGCTCCCCACGGTGAGCGCCAGATAAAGGTCACCGGCCGGGGCGCCGCCACTCCCCTCACCCCCCTTGCCCTGCACCCGCAGCCGTGAGCCCGTTTCGACTCCGGCGGGTATCTTGACGGTCAGCTCCTCGCGCCGACCCTGGTGTGAGAAAGCCACGCGCTTCTCGCACCCGGTGAAGGCCTCGCGAAAGCTCACCTGGAACTCCATGGTGAGGTCCTCGCCCTTGCGCTTCCCGCCGCCAAAGCCCCGGCGGGACTGGAAACCGCCGCCGCCAAACATGCGGGAGAAAACGTCGTCGGACCCGAACCCCATTTCCCGCAACAGGTCGTCGACGTTGAAGCCGCGGAAGATATCCTCCTGGGAGAAGCGCTGGTGGAAGCCGCTGGACCCGAACTGGTCATATTGGGCTTTCTTTTGCGGGTCGGAGAGCACG
Source organism: Geobacteraceae bacterium (assembly GCA_036518575.1). Lineage (GTDB taxonomy): Bacteria > Desulfobacterota > Desulfuromonadia > Geobacterales > Geobacteraceae > DATDMX01. Next base: position 644 of record DATDMX010000401.1, read on the forward strand.
GCGTATGCTTCGTTGATCTCCTTGAAGCGGTCTTCCGCCCCCTTGTCGCCCGGGTTCTTGTCCGGGTGGTACTTCAGCGCCAGCTTGCGGTACGCCTTCTTGATCTCATCGGGCGACGCCCCCTTCTTCAGGCCGAGCACCTCGTAATAGTCTCTCTCTGCCATGCAATAAATCCTTTCCCTCCAGATTGTCTTCGCTGAATGTAATCTCCCCCGCACATCGTGTCAAGACGAAGGCGCTTTCTTTTTGTCCCTTGACAGAAACCATTCGATCTTCTAATATTTAGGCATCCGAACTATTCGGCATTTCAGCACGGGGCCGCCATGGAACGAATCGAACAGATAGCCCAGCTCTACCCGGTCATCATGCGGGTCATGGGGCGCATCAGGAGCATCGTCCACGAGGGGATGGACCTGACATACAACCAGTACAAGATGCTCCTTACCATCTACGACAAGGGGAGCTGTCCCCTGAACCTCCTGGCGAAGGAGCTGCAGATCGCCATGAGCTCGGCGAGCGAAATGGTAGACCGGCTCGTGAACCTGGGCTTCGTCTACCGGGCGGTGGACGCGGAAAACCGCCGCCAGGTGGTAATCTTTACCACCGACAAGGGGGAAGAGCTCATCCGGGAGCTGCGTCGCGGCATCGTCGAAAACTACCGCGCCCTCCTCGATCGCCTGCCGGAGCACGACCAGGAGCGGCTCGTGAATGCCTTCGAAACTTTGGCCGAGATACTGGGAAAACTGGAATAGCAGCTTTAACCAACAAAGGAGAACGACATGAAAAGAGTAATCGTTGTCGGCGGCGGTATTTCCGGCCTGGCCACGGCCTATCTCCTGCGCCAGAAGGCCCAGCGGGCCGGTGTCGAGCTGGAAGTACGCCTTCTGGAGCGCGAGCCGCGGGTAGGGGGTAAGATCTGGAGCAGGAAGGAGGAAGGGTACCTGTGCGAGTGGGGGCCCAACGGCTTCCTCGACAACAAGCCCCAGACCCTCGACCTCTGCCGTCTCCTCGGCGCCGACCGGGAACTCCTGCGCAGTAACGACAACGCCCGCAAGCGCTTCATCTACTCCAGCGGGATGCTCCACCAGCTTCCCGAAAACGGTCCCGCCTTCCTCAAGAGCAAGCTCATCTCCTGGCCGGGGAAACTTCGCCTCGCCATGGAACCCTTCGGCGGCAAGCCCCCCATGGACGTGGATGAGACGCTGGCCGAGTTCGGCAAACGCCGCCTGGGCGACGAGGCCCTCAGAAAGCTCATCGCGCCCATGGTTTCCGGCATTTTCGCGGGCAACCCCGAGACCATGTCCCTCAAGGCGTGCTTTCCCCGCATCGCCGAGCTGGAACGGGAATATGGCAGCCTCATCGTCGCCATGATCAAGCTCGCCAAGAAAAAGAAGGCGGAGATAGCGGCCGGCAAGACCGTGTCAAGCGCCGCCGGCCCGGGCGGGGTCCTCACCTCGTTCCGGGGGGGAATCCAGAGCCTCACCGACACCCTCGCGGCAGCCCTTGGAGCCGACGGCGTCCTCCTGGCAAACCCCGCCCTCAAGGTGAGCAAGGGGGGGAGCGTCCCCTTTCGCCTTGCCACCGAGCAGGGTGAGCTGGAGGCCGACGCCGTGGTGCTCGCTACCCCCGCCTACGCATCGTCGCAGCTCCTCCAGGAATTCGACCCTTTCGTCGGCCACGTGCTTGAGGAGATTCCCTACTCCTCCATGACGGTCGTCTGTTTCGGCTACGAGCGGCGTCGGGTCCGGCACGACCTCAACGGCTTCGGCTACCTCATTCCCAAGGAAGACGGCATGAACACCCTGGGAACCCTCTGGGATTCAAGTATTTTCGAA
>DATDMX010000402.1:0-2191 GCA_036518575.1 Geobacteraceae bacterium
CGGCCGTGGTACCGACATCCTGCTGGGGGGGAATCCTGACGGATTGGCGCGACAAGAGTTTCGTGGCACCCCGGAAGCACGCACCGAGCGCCTCATTCACGAGTTCGGGCTCTACACACGGAAAAAACTGGAAAAGGATGAGCTCCAGCGCCTGCAGAGCGATGAGCCCGTTGAGATTTTCCGCATCGTCAGCGATGCCACGGCAAAGGAGCAGGACCCGGCCGAACTGCAGGATGCGCTCCTTGCCGAATACGAACGTCAATTCGCCGTGCTGGTGGAGAAATACAAGGCTCAGTGCGCCGCGGAACACGACGAGGTGGTGAAGCTCGGCGGCCTCCACATCCTCGGCACCGAGCGCCACGAGTCCCGCCGCATCGACAATCAGTTGCGCGGCCGTTCCGGCCGCCAGGGGGACCCCGGTTCATCCCGATTCTACCTCTCTCTCCAGGATGACCTCCTGCGCATCTTCGGCTCCGAGCGGGTGGCGAAGATCATGGACATGCTGAAGATCGAGGAAGGGGAGGCCATCACCCACACCCTCATCTCCAAGTCCATCGAAAACGCCCAGAAGAAGGTGGAGGCCCACAACTTCGAGATCAGGAAGCACCTCATCGAATACGATGACGTCATGAACAAGCAGCGCGAGGTGATCTACACCCAGCGTCGCGAGATTCTGGCCGGCGAGGAAATCCGTGCCAGTTTCCTCGAAATGATGACGGAAACCGTGGAGGATATCGTCGCCAGCTACGCCATCGAAAAGGTGCCGTCCAGCGAGTGGGACTGGCAGGCGATCGGCGAAGGCGTGTACAAGTGCTTCGGCTTTCACCTCGACATCCCGGCGGAAACCCTTGCGCGCCTCAATCCTGAGAACTTCAAGGTTCTGCTCCTCGAGCATGTCCAGGAAGTGTTCGACAAGAAACTCGCCGATTTCGGCGAGGAGATGCTGGACCACCTCGTCAAGGTGATCATGCTCCAGACCATCGACACCCAGTGGAAGGACCACCTTCTTTCCATCGACCATCTGAAGGAAGGGATAGGGCTGAGGGGGTACGGCCAGAAGGACCCGAAGCAGGAGTACAAGCGGGAAGCCTTCGAGCTCTTCATGGGCATGATCGGCCGCATCCGCGAGGAAGTGGTGGAGAAGATCTTCTGGGTACAGCTTGCCCGCGAGGAAGACGTGGAGCGCATGGAGGAGGAGCAGCAGCGCAAACGCCGTCTCGTGTTCAATATGGGTGACGAGCCGGTTGCCCAGCAGCCGGTCAAAAGCGTCAGGACTGCGGGCCGCAACGATCCGTGTCCGTGCGGGAGTGGGAAGAAGTACAAGAAGTGCTGCGGGAAATAGCGAGCGCCGGGAGACGCCCATCTGCGTTGTTGCCCGCGTCGCTCGTCGCTGCGGCGTACTGACGTACGCCTCACTCCGCGCTCCTTGGCGCCTAGCATCCGGGCATCTAGCGACGCTCGTGACACTGCGTAGGTTAATTGTAGAGACAACCTAACGGTGTATTTAGGAGGGTTGTATGGATATCAAAGGATTCAAGTTCGCTGCCGTTGAGGCGGCCATAAAGAAGCCGGGCCGGCTTGACCTGGCGCTTATCTTTTCCGAGGTGCCGGCAACGGTGGCCGCGGTTTTCACCACCAACCGCGTCAAGGCTGCGCCGGTTCTCATCTGCCAGGAGCGGGTGAAGAACGGCACCTGTCAGGCCGTTGTGGTGAACAGCGGCAATGCCAACGCCTGCACCGGCAAACAGGGGATGGATGACGCCCTCGCCACGGCCAGGGCTGTGGCCGAAGGGGTCGGCGTCCCCGACGAAGCGGTGCTCGTCTCGTCCACCGGCGTCATCGGTCAGCCCCTCCCCATGGATCGCCTTTCCGCCGGGGTGCCGAAGCTGGTGGAGGCACTCGGTACCGGCACGCTCGACGCGGTGGCGAACGCCATTATGACCACCGATACCTTCCCCAAGCTGGAGAAGCGAACGGGGAGTGCGGGTGGCAAGACCTATACCATTGCAGGGGTGGCCAAGGGGGCCGGCATGATTATGCCCAACATGGCCACCATGCTCGCCTTTGTCGTCACCGATGCCGCCGTGGAACCGGCGGTCCTCGACAAGGTCTTCCGGCGCGGGGTGAACGTTTCCTTCAATGCCATATCCGTAGATGGCGACACCTCCACCAATGATACCGCTATCATCAT
>DATDMX010000403.1:0-11530 GCA_036518575.1 Geobacteraceae bacterium
GCTGCCACAAACTGCATTAGCGGCACATAGCTTAACAGTTTCAAATCTCAAGTTGGACTACACGCAATGAAGAACTGGGTGGCACAAACGACACAAGCACGACACGGGCACTTGGCTATCCAAGGCTTCGCCTCGTTTGCAGCGGGGTGAGTTTTTGGATCATAACAACAAATATTTATTAAATTATTTTGCAACTACTATACCTAATTAGTTAATACAAATATTTTTCAACACTTACATAATTAGATATTTTAAATTAAAATCTTACCAGCCAAACCACTTGCTAATTGGTACAAGCACCTGTCATTTAACTGCAATATTTCACAAGACACTACTTGGGTGCATGCATAACGCCAAAGCTCAGTTGCACAAAGTCTCCTTTATGGTTCGCGCGTAACTACATTTTTCCAACCATTCAAAGGGACGACACCCCCACGGACCTGGTTGGCAAGAACTGGAGCTACATTACAGCAAGAAGGAGATTGGGTATGGAAGGGAGATTTTTATATTATGAAACCAGGACTCTGGCAGGGAGAAGCAATAAGGGTGAGGAAGGCGGGTAGATTCAGAGGCGGTCGGGGGCGGGAAGCGTCCGGGGAGTTCGAGCACGGGATACGAAAGAATTGCCGTCGATGAAATATCGCCAGTTGCGAAGCGAGTCCTCACCGGCGTAGTCGATGTTAATGCGTGGCGATGAACCAATCTTAACGGGAGGCGGCACAGCCTCCTCTCTGACAAAAACCGTCCCGCCGCAGATATCTTCGCCGTAGAGGCTACCGTCAATCCCGAGAGCAAGGCAGAGCTTTCCCGGCCCATTGGCGAGTGGCACAAGGCTTGTCCCGGCAAGCCCTCGCCGCCGACGCATGAGGTCGACACCTTCCCGCGGCTCTAGCGCCCGCACGAGAACGCAGTGCGGTGTTCCGGCTGCACCGGCCGTAATATTGAGGCACCAGTACCTACCGTAGATGAGGTAGATGTATGCCCTCCCCACATCTTCGTATAAAACTGCGGTTCTCCTTGTCACCCTGCCACCGAAGGCGTGGGAAGCCCGGTCCGCCTCACCGAGGTATGCCTCGGTCTCGACGATAGTACCGGCAGCAATGCCCTCGGGACTCATACGCACAAGTTCCTTGCCAAGAAGATCCCTGGCCACTTCCCGTGCATCCCGCAGGTAGAATTCCCGTGGCAATTTCCTGCCGGCTTGCGTCATTGTCTCCCCCCCGCCTTTTGAGCCTTCAGTAAACGACGAAGGGCGCCATAGCGGCGCCCTTCGTTGATGCTGTCACAAGCTTTGCAACCGACCGCTGTTCAGGCAAGCCGATGGGCATACAGGGGAAAACGGCGCATGAGGGCGTTAACGTCACCCTTTATCGACGCCAGCTTTTCTTCGTTCCCCACGTTGGCGAGGGCATCGGCGATGAACGCCGCCACGAGGCCCATTTCGGCCTCTTTCAGCCCGTGGGTGGTTGCCGCCGGAGTACCGATGCGAATGCCCGACGTCACGAAGGGCGAACGGGTGTCGAAGGGAATGCCGTTCTTGTTGACGGTAATGCCAGCCTTGTCGAGAGTTTCTTCTGCCACCTTACCGGTCAGCTCGGTTGCTGACAGGTCGACAAGCATGAGATGGTTGTCAGTGCCGCCGGACACGAGCTTGAAACCGCGGGCCGTAAGCCCTTCCGCGAGCGCCTTGGCGTTCTTTACGATTTGCTGCTGATAGGACTTGAATTCCGGGGTGAGAGCTTCCTTGAAAGCCACTGCCTTTGCGGCAATGACATGCATGAGCGGCCCCCCTTGGATGCCCGGGAAAATATTGGAGTTGAGAGTCTTGGCAAACTCCTCGCGGCAGAGGATCATGCCGCCGCGTGGCCCGCGCAGCGTCTTGTGCGTCGTGGTGGTAACAAATTCGGCATGGGGCACGGGGTTCGGATGAAGTCCCGCCGCCACGAGACCGGCAATGTGAGCCATATCAACCATAACGGCTGCCCCGACCTTGTCGGCAATGGCGCGAAACGCGGCAAAGTCGAGGATGCGCGGATAAGCGCTGGCGCCGACGACGATGAGCTTCGGTTTGTGCTCCAGAGCGAGTCGTTCCACCTCATCGTAATCGATAGTCTGGGTTTCCGGGGAAACACCGTAGGGGACGATGTTGAAAAGCTTACCGGAGAAGTTGACCGGGCTTCCATGGGTAAGATGACCGCCGTGGGCGAGGTTCATGCCGAGAACCGTATCGCCGGGCTTGCAGGCCGCGAAATACACGGCCATGTTCGCCTGAGACCCCGAATGGGGCTGGACGTTAACATGTTCAGCACCGAAAAGCTCCTTGGCGCGTTCTATGGCCAGATTCTCAACGATGTCCACCTGATGGCAGCCGCCATAGTAGCGCTTGCCAGGGTATCCCTCGGCGTACTTATTGGTCAGCACCGACCCCTGGGCCTCCAGCACTGCCTCGGAAACGAAGTTTTCCGAAGCGATGAGTTCCAGATTGTACTCCTGACGCTCCGTCTCAAGCTTTATGGCCCGGGACACTTCGGGATCAAAGGTTTCAAGAATTGACATGTAGCTCTCCTTGTTTGTTAGTGAAAAAAGGAAACGGGACTGTGACAGTCCCGTGGTGTAAACATCCTTCAGCAACGGCAAGGCGATTCATGAATCACCTTACTTGTGTAATTCGGTCTCCAGTGCGGCGATCTTGTCGAGACGCCACTGGTGGCGACCGCCCTCGAAAGAGGCATCGAGCCACGTAGTGACGATTTCGCGAGCCTGGTCATCGTTCAGCACACGCCCGCCAAGAACGAGGATATTGGCGTTGTTGTGCTCCTTCGCCATCCTGGCCATGAAGGTATCGGTCACGAGCGCCGCACGAACACGGGGAAATTTGTTGGCAACAATCGACATGCCTATGCCGGTGCCGCACACGAGAATCCCCAACTCCGTGGTGCCTTCGGAAACCTTGCGTGCCACCTTGATGCCGAAGTCCGGGTAATCAACCGAGTCACCGTTATCGGTACCGCAGTCATCAACGGCAATCCCTCGCTCGGCAAGGAGCTTCTTGACCGTTTCCTTGAGAGCAAGCCCCCCGTGATCGCTTCCCAATGCTATCATGGCGCCCCCTAAATCTTCTTGAAGAGAAGGCTGGCGTTGGTCCCACCGAAACCAAAGGAGTTGCTGAGAGCGCAGGAGACCTTGACGTCGCGAGCCGTATTGGGAACATAATCGAGGTCGCACTCAGGGTCAGGCTCTTCGTAGTTGATCGTCGGCGGCACAACCCCCTTGTCCATGGCCATGACGGTGAAGGCAGCCTCAAGCCCACCGGCGGCTCCGAGAGCGTGCCCGGTCATCGACTTGGTCGAGGACACCATGAGCTTCCGCGCATGGTCGCCGAAGACTTTCTTGATGGCCATGGTCTCGAAAAGATCATTGAACGGAGTGGACGTACCATGAGCATTGATGTAGTCCACCTCTTCCGGCTTAACCCCTGCGGAGGAGAGCGCCATCTTGATGCAACGAGCAGCACCCTCTCCGTCCGGGGCCGGCGCCGTCAGGTGATAGGCGTCGCAGCTCATACCATAGCCTGCAACCTCGGCGTAGATCTTTGCTCCCCTCTTTACGGCATGCTCGTACTCTTCGAGCACCACAATCCCTGCCCCTTCGGCAAGGACAAAGCCGTCACGCGACTTGTCGAAGGGGCGCGATGCGCGCTCGGGATCATCGTTGCGACTATCGGTAAGAGCCTTCATGACTGCGAAACCACCGATACCGAGCGGCGTCACCGTCGACTCGGTGCCGCCCGCGATCATGGCGTCGGCATCGCCGCGCCGGATTATGTGATAAGCGTCGCCGATTGAGTGGGTACCGGTGGCACACGCGGAAACGGACGAAATGTTCGGTCCCTTGGCACCGTACTTTATAGCGATGTGCCCCGGTGCCAGATTGATGATGAGCATGGGGATGAAAAACGGTGAAATCTTGCGATAGCCGCTTTCTTTGAGGACGTCGTGGTAACGCTCGATGGTGGGCAGTCCGCCAAGCCCCGCGCCGACAAGGACGCCGACCCGCTCGGCATTTGCCTCGGTAATCTGCAGTCCCGAATCCTCCATGGCGTAGTGGGCAGCGCCAAGGGCATATTGGATGAAGAGGTCCATCTTCTTGATTTCTTTCTTTTCGATGAACTCTTCAGCCACGAAGTCCTTCACTTCGCCGGCTACCCGAACGGGGAAGTCGGTGGCGTCGAAACGCGTGATCGGGGCGACTCCCGACCGGCCGGCCACCAAGGCGTCCCAGTTTTTCTGGTTACCGGTTCCGAGCGGCGAAACAACGCCGACTCCCGTTACCACAACTCTTCTCATACGATGAATCTCCTCACGGACTCGAACTTGCGCATACTAGTGCGTTACGACGGGTGGAACTGAACAAAAAAAAGGAGGGGAAGCCCCCTCCCCTTCGCACCGCTCTTAGGTGTGATCGGTGATATAGTCGATGGCATCCTGGACGGTCTGGATCTTCTCGGCGTCCTCGTCGGAAATCTCGATATCGAACTCTTCTTCAAGAGCCATGACGAGTTCCACCGTGTCGAGGGAGTCAGCACCAAGGTCGTCCATGAACGAAGCTTCGTTGGTTACCTGGGCCTCATCCACGCCAAGCTGCTCAGCTACGATCTCTTTTACTCTCTTGTCTATCGATGACATTCCTTCTACCTCCATGTGTTTTTTCAACCTTTTCAGGTCTTATGATTGGGTGATGCCCTAAGCTTCATAACATGAAAAACAGAAATTGCAAAAGATATTTTTTCTTTGACTTATCGTTCAACATTCTGCGCTCGCTACTCCAGTTCCCGCAGTTCGAGCCAATGAACATCAGCCTCCGAGCTACATGTACATCCCTCCATTTACGCCGATGACCTGACCGGTAATGTAGCCGGAATTCTCGGTAGCCAGGAAGATAACCGCATTGGCGATGTCATCCGCCGACCCCAGTCTTTCAAGGGGAATCTGGGCGAGGAGCTCTTCCTTCACCTTTTCGGGGAGGACATCCGTCATTGCGGTAGCGATGAACCCGGGGGCAACGGCATTGACGGTAACGCTACGCCGTGCAAGTTCGCGAGCGTTGGACTTGGTGAGGCCGATGAGCCCCGCCTTGCTGGCACAGTAGTTGGCCTGACCGGCATTCCCCATCTGCCCCACTACCGATGCGATGTTGACGATGCGACCATAGCGCTGCTTGCTCATCACCTTGGCAGCCGCGCGACTGCAGAGGAAGGCCCCCTTAAGGTTAACGCTCAACACTGCATCCCAGTCCTCGTCCTTCATCCGCAGCAGAAGCGCATCACGGGTGATGCCCGCGTTGTTAACGAGGATATCCACGCGGCCAAAGGCTTCCACCGCAGCATCCATCACCTTCTCCACGTCGGCGGAAACCGTGACGTTCCCGATGACGGCGAGAGCCTCCGTTCCCTGCGCCTTCAACTCGGCGACAAACGCTTCCGTTTCCTCTTTACCGAGATCGACAGCGACAATGCGGGCTCCCTTGGCGGCGAGGGCGAGGGCGATGCTCCTGCCGATCCCGCGCGACGCTCCCGTGACAATGGCTACTTTACCCTTGGGCATGGTGTATCTCCTTTCATTTCGACGACAGCGCGAGCCTTGCGGCAAACGACAGCTGCCGATAACATCGGTTTTTGACTACAGGGACTGCAGGGCTTTGAGTGAAGCCACATCCTCAACGTTGCAGGTCTCCACGTCTTTGGTCGTACGCTTGATGAGACCGGAAAGGACCTTGCCCGGCCCGATCTCCACGAACCGCTCACCGCCAAGCTCTGCCATCTTAAGGACCGATTCCTCCCAGCGTACCGGCGCACTCACCTGCCGTACCAGGAGCTCCTTTACCCGGGCTTTGTCGCCGTTAGGGAGGGCTTCCACGTTCGTGACGACCGGCTTTCCGAGCTCACCAACGGCGACCGTCGCCAACGTCTCGGCAAGTCGTTTCCCCGCTGGTTCCATGAGAGAACAATGGAAGGGAGCGCTCACCGGCAAGAGCATGGCTTTACGAAACCCGCGTGCCTTGGCAATTTCGATTGCCCGCCCTACCGCGCTGGCATGTCCGGCTATGACGATCTGGCCGGGAGAATTGAAATTGGCAGGGGCAACAACTTCGCCCTGGGCAGCCTCGGTGCATATTTCCAGCAGAACCGAGACCTCGACACCGAGAATGGCTGCCATGGCCCCCACCCCCACCGGAACCGCTTCCTGCATGAAGGCACCACGAGCCCGGACAGTGCGAACCGCGTCGGAAAAGGCAAGCCCTCCTGCGGCCACGAGCGCCGAATATTCCCCAAGGGAATGCCCTGCCAGGAAGGCGGGAGTAAGTCCCGTCTCCTTCGCCACCACCCGCAGGGTGGCGATACTCGTTGTGAGAATGGCCGGCTGGGTGTTGGTGGTAAGCTTCAGCTCTTCCTCGGGCCCCTCGAAGCAGAGGTTGGAAAGCTTGAATCCAAGTGCATCGTCGGCCTCTTGGAACGTTTCGCGGGCGACGCTAAAATTCTCGGCAAGTTCCTTTCCCATGCCAGGATACTGAGAACCTTGCCCGGGAAAGACAAAAACAGATGTAGCCATTGATAGAACCCTCCTCTAGCTCAACTACCAGCGGACCAAAGCCGATGCCCAGGTAAGTCCGCCGCCGAAGGCGTCAAACAGCAAGATATCGCCATTCTTTATCATTGACGCTCGATTTGCCTCGTCAAGCGCGATGGGTATCGACGCGGCGGAAGTGTTCCCGAACCGCTCCAGGTTGACGAAGACTCTCTCCGAATCAATCCCCAAGCGCTTGCCGATGGCGTCGATGATGCGCCGGTTGGCCTGGTGCGGGATGAAGAGATTCACGTCCGCAGTCGTCAGGCCGTTGGCTGTCAACGCTTCATTGGCGGCATCCTCCATGGCCCGCACGGCAAGCTTGAAAACTTCGTTCCCCTGCATATGGATAAAAGGGAGACGCTCGTCAACTGTCTTCTGGTTGACCGGGTTGCGGCTCCCCCCTCCCGGCTGATTGAGGAGCTCCCAGTAGCTGCCGTCGCTGTGGATATGGGTGGAGAGAATGCCCTTCTCATCATTGCAGACCTCGAGCACAGCCGCGCCGGCTCCGTCGCCGAAAAGACAACAGGTGTTGCGATCGCTCCAGTCGACGATTCGCGACAGCACTTCGACGCCGACGACAAGGGCCTTGCGGACCGTACCGCACTTCATGAATTTTTCAACGATGGAGAGGCCGTAGAGAAAGCCCGAACAGGCCGCCGAGATGTCGAATGCCGCCGCGTTGAGAGCCTGCAATTCATTCTGAACGAGACAGGCGGTGGCTGGGAAGGGAAAATCAGGGGTCACGGTTCCCACGATTATCAGGTCCAATTCCCGTGGTTCAACCTTTGCCATTTCCAGCGCTCTGCGGGCAGCCTTCGTGGCAAAGGACGAGGTGTACTCGCCTTCTGCGGCAATATGCCGCTCCCTGATGCCGGTACGCGTGACGATCCACTCGTCGCTCGTTTCTACCGTCTTTTCCAGATCAAAATTGCTGACAACCTTGTCCGGGACCGCAGAACCGGTCCCGATGATTTTCGCACGCGCCATCAGAGTCACCTTTTCTAGCCGGCTGCCAGGTCCTTCACAGAATCCCGCTGCATGTCGTCGCTGAAATGTTCTTCCAGCTTTTCGGCCACCCGCTGGTTTACGCCCTTGCTGGCGTAGTCATGAGCAAAGCGGATGGCATTCTTGATAGCCTTGACGTTGGAGCCGCCATGACAGATCATGGAGACACCGTTTATCCCCAGGAGTGGGGCACCACCATACTCGGCGTAGTCGATCTTTTTCTTGAATCTGGCGAAAGAATTGCGCGCGAGAAGATAGCCAAGCTGCGAGACGAAGCTCTTCTTGATCTCCTCGCGCAACATCTTGCCGACTGCCTCACCAAGCCCTTCGGAGAGCTTCAACACAACATTGCCGACAAAACCGTCGCAAACGACCACATCCACGGCTCCGGCGAAGATGTCCCGCCCCTCCACGTAGCCGGCATAGCCGATGGCAATTTTTTTGAGGAGAGCATTCGTTTCCCGGGTGAGCTCGTTCCCCTTGCTCTCCTCCTCGCCGTTAGAAAGGAGACCGATGCGTGGACTCGTGCACCCCATAACGAGACGCGCGTACACCTCTCCCATGATGGCGAACTGGACAAGGTTGACTGGCTTGCAGTCAACGTTTCCTCCCACGTCGAGGACAAGGGTGGTACCGCGAAGCGTCGGAAATATCTGGGCAATGGCAGGACGGTCGATCCCTCTGAGACGCTTGAGGACGAACATGCCGGCCGCCATGGTGGCCCCGGAATTCCCGGCACTGACCACGGCATCGGCTTTGCCGTCCTTGACGAGCTCAAAGGCGACACGAATGGAGGAGTCCTTCTTTTTCCGCACCGCATCGGAGGCGGAATCGTGCATCCCGACGACTTCGCTGGCATGCTGGACGGCTATATCGAGCCCCCGGCAGTCGTGCTTTTCCAACTCCTGTCGGATTCTGTCCGTGTCGCCAACCAGAGTAACGGGAATGCCAAATTCCCTCACGGCAACGACAGCGCCCTCGACCTCGATGCTCGGGGCATTATCGCCGCCCATTGCATCAACAGCAACTCTCATATGACACCTGGGAAGTGAATTCTCGACACAAGGTGTTCGGGCAATTATTCCTCAACCTTGAGAACTTCTTTACCTTTGTAAGTTCCGCAGGAAGGGCAGGCGCGATGGGGGAGCTTAGGAGCCTTGCATTTAGGGCAGGTGGAAACGGTTGGCGCGGTCAGGAAGTCATGCGCCCTTCTTGTATTCTTGCGTGCCTTGGATGTCTTTTTCTTAGGTACTGCCATGGTTGTTCTCCTTTACTTTTCTATCTTCAGATTCTGCAGTGCGCTGAATTTGAGGTTCACTGCCGCGCGTTCACATTCACATGGGGCTACATTTAGATCGGCACCGCAGTTGCTGCAAAGCCCCAGACATTCCTCCTTGCAGAGCGGTTTCAAAGGAATGGCCATAATGATTTGTTCAGCCACGACCGGAGCAAGATCGATCTCATCTCCTTCGTAACCTGCCGACACGAGATCCTCCTCGGTCAACTCTATCTCTTCATCGAGCAGCTCCCCGCTCGTAGGTGTATAAAAAATTGTAAACGCCGAGGAAATATCGGTCTCATAGTCCGCCAGACAGCGGGAACAACTCAGGCGAACGGCCGTTCCCACCTGCCCCTGGACCCGGATATGATCGTACTCCCTGGTTATCGTCACTTCAAGACGCACTGGTGCGAGGAAATCGCACTCGGCTGCTTCCTTCATCTCCACAAGGGAAGGAAACTCTTCCACCGCCTCCTCTGTCACTCGTTGAAGCGGTTTTTCCTTTATGTCGGTAACGTGTATTTTCACGACACAACTCTATCCAAGGGTCTGGTTCGAAATTTTTGAGTATATATATGGCGCAACGTTTGTCAAGGAAAATCACCCGGATGCGGATACCGCCGGGTGTTTTCTATTACCCTATCCATCCTCTTTTTGCAAGTACAAAGGACCTTCTTCATCTCGTCATGAGACAAACAAGACTCCCCGCGATACAAATTGCTCCGGTTGGCTCATTCCCAAAGCCTCGCGGACCCATAGCCGCTAGATGGTAATCGTTTCTCCAGGACCAAGCCTCGGCGGTTCCGGAGTCTTGAAGGATGCATAGAGGAGAAAGAAGAACAGAAGGATACTCGCTGCAAGAATGATGAGTGTGGGGGCCAGGCGGATGCTTCGACGCTCGGCGGGGTCGCGCAGCAAGCCTGTAACGGTGATGAGGATACCGAGGCAACCACATATACCGCCGAGAAAGAGACCAAGGAAGACGAAACGCACCTCGGCGGCAGGAGTCATGAAAAGAAGCGCCGCTATCTCTTCATGATAAAAGGTGGCAGCGATCACCATGACAATTGCGGCGATCACCAGCTTGAGGCCATACTGTACCGAACTGCGTCTCATCCCGCGGAACTCCTCAACTGCACCAGTCCACGGGGCCGACTCCTTTACGGAGTACCGTCGGAACGTCGTCTATAAGGCTTACCACCGAGCTGACATCGGCCGAAAGGATGCCGCCGTCGATAACGAGATCGAGCTGCGCCCCCAACTCTTCGTCGACAAAGGAGGGATCGCCGATTGGTTCCTCGCCGGAACGGTTCGCACTGGTGGTGATAATGGGATGCCCCAACTCCTTCACCACCGCCAGACATATCCGGTTGGCCGGCACGCGGATGCCAACGGTCTTCTGCCGGGTAAGAAGAAGATCGGGCACAAGGCTCGTGGCATCGAGGACAAACGTATAAGGGCCGGGGAGATAGCGCTTCATGACCTTGTAAGCGTAGTTGCTCACCTTGGCGTAGCGGGCAATCTCCGAAAGATCGGCGCAGATGAAAGAAAACGGTTTCTTCTTCTCCCGTTGTTTGAGCAGATATATTCGTTCGATACCGCGCTTGTTGAAGATGCTGCATCCAATACCATAGGTCGTATCGGTGGGGTAGGCTATGACCCCCCCGCGGGAAAGGACGTCCGCTACCTGGGCGATCATACGTGGCTGGGGGTTGTCGGCGTTTATTTGCACGAGCATGGTCAATCCCGAGGATTAAGGTCCATGAGTTCCTTGACGACGAAACGGCCGTTTTTCTGAATAAGCGTATTATCGAACCAGATTTCCCCGTCCCCCTCAAGCAGTTTCACCATATCCCAGTGGACTGCGGAGCGGTTGCCATTGTCGCACTCGTCGTAGCATTGGCCAGGGGTGAAATGGATGGAACCGAAGATCTTTTCATCGAAAAGGATGTTGCGAGCAGGCTGCCTGATCCCCGGGTTGACCCCGATGGCAAACTCTCCGACGTAACGGGCACCCTCGTCGGTATCGAGGATCTTGTTGAGAGCGCTGTCCATCCCACCCGGCGCCGAGGCTCGCACGATCTTCCCTTTGCTGAATTCGAGGCGGATATTGGAGAATTCCTTCCCCTGATAGATGGTCGGACAGTTGTAGGTGATGTGTCCCTCGACCGAGTCCCGTACAGGGGCGGTGAATACTTCGCCGTCGGGAATATTGTAGCGTCCGTCGCACTTGATGCCCGGCATTCCCTTGATGCTAAAGGCGAGATCGGTATCGGTGGACTTAATCCGGACCTGCTCGGCCTTATCCATGAGGCGCTTGAGACGCTCCTGCTTGCGGGACTCCGCCTGCCAGTCGATACAGCAGGCCGAAAAAACGTAGTCCTCGTACTCCTCGAGGCTCAGCTTCGCTTCCTGGGCGGCACCGTGAGTGGGATAGCGGGTAATCACCCATCGTGTATGCTTGACCCGCCAGTCGCTGATGGGGCGGACGAGCCTGGCGTAGGCGATCATGTTGGCCTGGTTTGCCCGGGCCATGACCATGGAATTCTCCGCAGCCGAAATCGCTATGAAGACGGTCACCTGCTTCATGAAGTCGAGTTTGTGCTGGGGAAAATACGCC
>DATDMX010000404.1:0-2325 GCA_036518575.1 Geobacteraceae bacterium
GTCTGCCAGTACTGCGGCCGCGCGGCGGAGAACGTCGACCACGTGGTGCCGCGGAGCCGCGGCGGCCCCCACTCGTGGGACAACGTCGTGGCCGCGTGCCGCCGGTGCAACGGCAAGAAGGAGAACCGCTCCCCCGACGAGGCCGGCCTCAAGCTCCGGCACCCGCCGAAGATCCCGACGGACGGCTTCTGGCTCCGCCTGCTCGTGGGGCAGGCCGAGCCCGAGTGGCTCCGCTACTTACCCGCTAGCTAAGCGGCGATCCACGGCGATATCCTCGCGCAAAAGCCCGCTCCGACGGTGGAGATACTCGCCCCGGCCCCGGACGCCTCGGTTGCGGGCGACAGCGTTCGGCTCACGGTTAAGATCAAGGACAACGGCGGCGGGATCGGCAGCGTCGCCATCTACCTGAACGGTGCGCAGGTCGCCAACGAGAGCCGGGGCGTGACGGTCAAGGGGGAGGCTGCGGCCGACGAACGGCTTTTCACGTTCCGCGTCCCCCTCGTCGCCGGGGACAACGAGATACGGGTGACGGCGGTCAACCGGGACAGCTCCATGGAGTCCACCCCGGCCCAGATCAAGGTGACGTCCCGCGCCGTGGTCAGAAAACCGAACCTCTACGCCCTCGTGGTCGGCATCAACACCTACCGCAACAAATCGATCTCCCTCGCCTATGCCGTTTCCGACGCCACGGCCGTGGCCGCCACCCTGAAAAAGAGCGCCGGGCAGCTGTTCGATAAGACCGACATCCGGCTCCTCACCACCCCCGCAGCCACGAGCAAGGAGGCCATCGTCAGGGCCTTCGACGAACTGCGCTCCCGCGTCGGGCCCAACGACCTGTTCGTTTTTTACGACGCCTCCCACGGCATCGTGGACGTGGTGGACAACGAGGAGCAGTATTACCTCATCACGAGTAACGTGCTCTTCCTCTCCTCGCGCCATGTGGGCAAGGAGGGGCTCAGCCAGAAGGAGCTGGCGCGGCTCATCGGCAGTATCCCGGCCCAGAAGAAACTCGTCATCCTCGACACCTGCAATGCCGGCAAGGGGGGGACAGGAATCCAGGCGGAACTCCTCCGGCAGACCCGGGGTCTCACGGAGTCCACGGCGGTGAAGCTTCTCCAGCGCTCCATCGGGTCGGCCGTCTTTTCGGCATCGTCCGATACCCAGCAGGCGCTGGAGGGGTACAATGGCCACGGGCTGTTCACGTATGTGCTGCTGGAAGGACTCAAAGGGAAGGCGGATGTGAGAAAGGACGGCTATGTGACGGTCCTTGGCCTGGCGGATTACGTGGAGGAGGAAGTGGTGAAGCTCTCCGAAGAGATCTTCAGGCGCCAGCAGATTCCCACCATCCAGACCGGCGCCAATTTTCCCATTGCCAAGGTGCGGTGAAGAAGAGTACGGGAGGCGGGAGCCGCCAGGGCGGCTCCTGTTCCGGAGAGAATGTTACCTGAGGAGACGGTAGAGGTAGACGAAGGTTCCGCCGACGCCCAAGCTTGCGAGGATGCCGGCAGCCTGGCTGACGAACTGGGAGAGGATGATCCGGTCCATGTACGTGCTGCTCGTGTCGGCCGCGCCCAGGTTGCGGGCGAAGATGAGCCAGTCGTTATCCCAGCAGTAGACCTGGAGGTAGAGCTCCGATCCCTTCCAGAGGAAGATGAGGACGAAGACGATGCCGAAGGCGATGAACCCCTTGGCGATGACGCTGTCCTTGATCTGGAGATAGATCTTGCGGATCATGTCGATGTTGATGACGGAGAGGAAGACCCAGCTGGCATTCTCGATCATCTTGATGTTGCGCAGGACGGTGTAGGGGGGCTCGGGATTGGCGAGAACGAAGACCGCCGAGCCGACGATGACCCCGAGACAGCCGAGGTAGACGGCGAGCTTGCTTCCCCCCACTTCGAGGGTGCGGCTGAAGACGTAGTATTCCTGGAAGCCGTGGGTCATGACCATGATGGCCACGGTGCCGACGATGTAGTGAATGGCCGCAAGCTGCGGATAGTCGGCCCAGGGGGCCAGGAGGTAGGCCTGGCTGATGAAGATGAGAAAAAAGCCGGTGGAGATGCTCGTCCAGACCCGCGCGTTGCCGATGCTGAAATAGAAGCTGATTATCCCGGCCAGGAACCAGAAGATCACCTGGATTAGTTCGAGTATGTTTAAGTCCGACATTACCCCTCCTCGGCAAAAAACTACTGCGGGGCCGGTCTGCGGCGTTGCCACTCGCTCAAAAACTCAACGTATTCAACATACGCTTCGCTTTTTCGCTCGTTTGAGCCTTGCATCCCGACCTCTTTAGGCCCTCGGGGTCCTCATGACGTTTTTCAAAAG
>DATDMX010000405.1:0-5122 GCA_036518575.1 Geobacteraceae bacterium
GAGAGCCGCCTTGGTGAGAAGACGATGGAGCTCGGCGAAGCGCTCTCCCAAGTCCCTCTTGCCCCCGTCCACGTAGAGGATATTCACCACCCGCCCCGTGATGACAAGGGGCATGAGAAGGGCGGCGCTCGGGGCTTCTCCGCCGAGGGAGTCGACGAGCATGGCGTTCTGGGGTGTCTGGGGAAGGGCGCCCAGGTAGTAGCTCTTGCCGTCGGCAACGGTCTTCAGCACCGATGACGAACCGAGGGGGATAGCCACCTTGTCGAAATCCCGAAGTTCCAGCCCCCCGCGCATCCCCTTCCAGCCGAAGGCAGCGTCGCCGCGGATGACAAAAAACGCGGCACGGTCGAATTCCTGGCCGAGGTAATCGATGATGATGCCGGCAATTTCCTCCCGGTCTTCGGCCAGCGCCAGTGTTCGGGAGACGGTGTCGATAGTGAAATGGCCGATGCGAGCCACCCACTCCGCCTCCACCACTTCGGCCTCCTCCAGCTCCTCGTCCAGGGCCTCCGGAATGAAATCGACGATCTCCGCTTCCGGAATCGCTTCCTCCGCCTCGGGCGTCGGAGAGGCCGGGGCCTGTGCCGCAGCCGCCTCCTGCAGATGGCGCTCACGGTCGATGCGCTCGATGATCTGCTCGTAGCGGCGATCGATCTCGAAGTTGTAGTACTTGCCGAGCGCCTGGATGAGGCGGACTTCCGGGGCGATAAGGGGCTTGATGATGAAGCCGGTGATGAAGGAGATGTCGTCGATGGCCTTGAGGTCGGCGGGATCGGCCATGACGAGGTAGAGACGTTTCTGCTCCCGGTGGATGGGGATCGCTCCGTACTTGAGGGCAAGCTCACGGGGGATGAGGGAGATGGTTTCGGGGGGGATGGCGAGGAGCCGGTCGGGATGCACGTAGGGAAGGGCGAGCTTGCTGCTCAGAAAGCGGGCGAGGACGTCCTCCCGCACGAAGCCGAGCTCGATGAGGCTCGTCCCGATCTTCCCCCCGTAAAGCACCCGGTTGCGCAGGGCCTCGTCGAACTGCTCCCGGGTGATGAGCCCCGCGTTCTTCAGCATATCCAAAAGAGTGATCGCCATCTTTGCCCCCGCTCTGATGACTTCGGCCCGCTCCCCACAGGAAACGCAGCCTTTTTGCCCCCTTACTATACTCTTCGACGGGTCGGTGTCAACCGTTTATGCGGGAGGCGACGCGCAATGCCCGGGCTTTGCGCCTGCGTCCTTACCCGGATAATGATAGCTGTTGCATCATCCTGCCGGATACCGTAGAATTCGGTACATATGAAGCCAGCTTCACGCCCCCCCGAGGTTCCCATGGCCGAAAAGACTGCAGTCCTCCTCCTCCAGATGGGAGGCCCCGATTCCCTCGACGCCGTTGAACCGTTTCTCCTTAACCTCTTCACCGACCGCGACATCATCAGCCTCGGCCCGTCGTTTCTCCAGCCCCTCATCGCCCGCTTCATCGTCAAACGCCGGGCGCCGAAGGTGATTGACTGCTACGAGCGCATCGGGGGGAAATCTCCCATCCGCGAGCTCACCGCGGCCCAGGCCGCGGCGCTGGAGGCGCGGCTCGGGCCCGGCTTCCGCTGCTTCGTGGCCATGCGCTACTGGCACCCCTCCACCATGGAAGCGCTGGCCGCCATCCGCCGCGAAGGAATCTCGCGCATCGTGGCCCTCTCCCTCTACCCCCATTACTCCCGGGCCACCACGGGGTCGAGCGTCCGGGAACTGGAACGGGTGCTGGGCGAGGCAGGGGTCACGTTCGAGGTCACCACCGTCGACCGGTTCTACAATCATCCCCTCTACATCGCCGCTTTGTGCGAACGGATCGAGACGGCGCTCGCCGCCTTCCCCGACCGTGACGAGGTGCACCTCCTCTTTTCTGCCCACTCTCTCCCCCAGTCGTTCATCGACGCCGGGGACCCCTACCTCGATCACATCCTGGCAACGGTCAGTCTCGTCATGGAGCGGCTGGGGGACGTCAATTACCACCTGGCCTTCCAATCGCGGGCGGGGCCGGTAAAATGGCTCGAACCCTCCACCGAGGAGATGCTCGAGAGGCTGGCCGCCGCCGGCTGTGCCCACCTCCTCATGGTCCCCCTCTCCTTCGTCTCGGACCATATCGAAACGCTCTACGAGATCGACATCCAGTACGCCGAAGAGGCGCGGGCGCTCGGCATTGGGGATTTCCGCCGCATCGCCTCCCTCAACAGTTCGCCCCCCTTCATCGACTGCCTGGCCGAACTGGTGGAGAAGGCAGTGGCTGGTTGATGGCGAAAAAACCGGATTTGACAGGGGTGCCAATCGGATGCGAGATTTCAGCCAGATCGTCGTTGGCCCGCAGAAGCTTCGCTGAGGCGTAGCAGCGCTACGTCGAAGCGGGGCGTCGAGGACACGACGGCGAGATGGGCGGGAGATCGCACCCGGCCGCCCCTACGGGGCGCCGGCCTGCTGGCTCTTGGCCACGAGGTGGTAGACGACGCCGAGAATAAGGAGAGTGCCAGCGAGAAATATCTGGGTCTCCAGCGCGTCGTGGCGCAGGGTGGAGATGAGGATTTCGCGGATAAGGGCGACGATGATGACGCCGATGAAGACGAGGATGTTGAAGCGGCCGCCCTTGAGGGTCTTGATCTCGTTGTCCATGAGCTCTATCATCATCCAGATGATGAGAAGCGTGCCGAGGGCCCCGAGGATTCCCTTTTCCACGTCACCCTTGAAAATGTGAACGATCTCCCAGACGAACAGCCCCACCACCGAGAGGGAGACCCCGGCAAGGGCCAGGACGAGAACAAGATTGAGACCGTAGGTGAACCGCTCCGCCGCCTTGATGAGCTGGGTCTCGAAACGGCGGGAGACGAAGACCTTCCTCAGTTCCTCCTCCTGGTAGGAAGCGCTCATGATGTCGAGATTGATGTCGATGATCTTTTCGCACGCATCCCGCAGCCGGCGCCGCTCGTCCCCCGTGGGATAGTTTTCGTGGAGAACGCCGATGATGAAGCGGCGCACGACGTTCATGGCGGTGTTGACGAAGTGGGCGGAAAGCCCCACGCGCACATGGGCGTGGCCGATGCGCTGGAGGGTGTGGAGGTACTGGTTGTCGTAGGTGCCGGAGAAGAGGCCGAGGAACCAGTTCATGTGGGTCTGCTTGAGCCGCTGCAGCAGGGCCTCGTCCCTCAGATAGGCCGCGGTCTCGGGGATGCCGAGGAGAAAGTCGTAAAATTCGTCCGCCAGCCGCTCCCTGTTCGCCTCGGCCAGCGGCCTGAGGGAAGCGAGAAGGGCGGCATCCGCGTCGGTAAAGAAGTAGTGATTGCGTATTTCCTGCATGGTCAGCATGTAAGACCTCCTTGTCACCGGGTGTTCTCCGCCGCAACCGGGCGGCAGCCACCAAGTATAGGCCAGGAGAGCGGGACGAATCAATTGTGTAAACGCAGGCTTCGGATGGGACGACATGATGGATGTGGCTGAAAAAGCGATGGCGACGTGCAGCATCTGCGGACGGGAATTTTCTCCGGACTCTTGCCCTTCCCCCTATGCGGAGGCGGGCGAGTGGCTTGCCGCCGAGGTCTGGCACGACGCGGGGCAGCTCTGTCCGGGCTGCCTCGAAAGCCGGGCTCGCCTGGCCATGATGTACCTGCATGAAAAGAACACCTGACGCGTGCGACGTTCAACGTGCGACGTGCGATACATGCCTTACGTGGAGACCTGAATGGAAACTGTGACCATCGAAGGGATCGACCTCACCCTGGCGAGCCCGGTGAAACTTCCCCTGCGCTGGGTGGGGCAGGAGGAGCTCCTGAACCAGCTCCTGGCCGCCTGGATGGTGATCGACGACCGCGACATCCCCTTCAGCCCTCGCCTCATCGGCAAACCGGGGGTGGGCAAGACGACCCTCGCCTACGCGGCGGCCCGCCACCTCGGCCGGCCGGTCTACCTCTTTCAGGCCACCATGGACACGCGTCCCGAAGACCTCATCGTCACCCCGGTCATCGGCCCCGACGGCAAGATCCACTACGCCGCCTCCTCGCTCGTGGCCGCCATGCTGAAGGGGGGCATCCTCATCCTCGACGAGGGGAACCGGATGAGCGAGAAATCATGGGCCTCGCTGGCGCCGCTCCTCGACGACCGGCGCTACGTGGAATCCATCATCACGGGGCTGCGCATCGCCGCCCACCCCGATTTTCGCATCGTCGTCACCATGAACGAGGACGCGTCCACCTTCGAGGTGCCCGAGTACATCCACTCCCGCCTCCAACCCCAGATCTATATCGACTTTCCCGAGGCGGACGAAGAGCTTCTCATCCTCAAGGAAAACCTCCCCTTCGCGGGGGACCGCATCCTGCGTTACGTGGTAGAATTTCTCCAGCGGGCCCACGGCGCTGACGAGCTTTATTCAGTGCGCGATGGCATCAACATCGCCCGCTACGCCCTCAAGATGATGACGGCACAGGAGAAGGAGCCGCGCGAACTCCTCCCCCTGGCCGTAGAGCGCATACTCGGCGAGGAGGCGCTGCGCTATCTGCGCTGAATGAAGGGAAGACCGCTCTCGGGGGATCTGCCCCGGCGTACGTTTACAGGAGGACCCATGTGTCGCACCCTATGGCGAAGGCCGGCAACGCTTCTTTCATGTGCCCTGTTCTCTGCAGCGCTCACCGTCACTGCGGGCTGCATGAAAAAGAAGGAAACGCCCCGGGAGGAAAAGGTCTCCCGCGAGACTGAGCAGGTGTCCGTCTGCCAGGGGGGGATCATCACGCTCCTCCCCCAGGTTGCCCTCGACGAGGGTTTCTTTCGCAAGGAAGGGCTCGCCGCGACCATCAAGACCTATGGCGACGGCAGGACCACCATGGAGGCCTTTCTCGGCGGTGCCTGCACCGTGGCGACGGTCGGCGAGCCCCCCATCGTGAAGCAGAGCTTCGCCAGCGACGATTTCGTCATCATCGCCTCCCTCGTCAGCTCCGACAACGCCACCAAGATTCTCGCCCGACGGGAGAGCGGCATCCGGTTGCCCGCCGATCTGCGGGGCAAGAAGATCGGGGTGCGCAAAGGCACCATCTCCCACTTTTTCTTCGATGTATTCTCGCGCAAGTACGGCCTCCAGCCCTCGGACACGACCGTTCGCTTC
>DATDMX010000406.1:0-3159 GCA_036518575.1 Geobacteraceae bacterium
GAGGCCCGGCTCGTCAACTCCGCCAAGCTGGCCGCCCTGGGGGAGATGGCCGCGGGCGTGGCCCACGAGTTGAACAGCCCCATGACCGTCATCATCGGTACGGCGCAGATGCTCTCGCGGGAGCTGCGCGAGGAAAATCTCGGCGAGAAGGCCGAGGCCCTCGACGACATCATCAACTGCGGCCTGCGCTGTAAGCGCATTATCCAGACCCTCCTCACCTTCTCCCGCCAGGACCAGCTCCCGGCTACCGAAATCGACCTGAACACCGAGGCGGCCCAGGTGCTCAGCATGATCCAGTACCAGATCAACCGGAGCCAGATCAGGATCGCCGAGCACCTCGACCCGGAGCTCCCGCGGCTCACCGCCAACGGCCCCCAGATCCAGCAGGTCCTCACCAACTTCCTCATCAACGCCCGCGACGCCCTGGGCGAGGTGGAGGGGAGGGAAAAGGTGATCGAGGTGGCCACTGCAGTGCGCACGAAGGGGGGGAAACGCTGGGTCGTTCTGAGCGTGAAGGATAACGGCATCGGCATCGCCCCGGAGAACCTGGCGAAGATATTCACCCCTTTCTACACGAGCAAGGAGGCCACCAAGGGGACGGGGCTGGGACTCTCGGTGAGCCTCGGCATCGCCGAGTCCCACAACGGCACCATTGAGGTGGAGAGCCGCCCCGGTGAGGGGAGTACCTTTTCGCTCGTGCTGCCGGTGGCGTGACAAGAGAGGCACGAACGGCAAGTTTTAGAGATCGCGCAGGAGTTACTACATTGTCCCAGACCAACGTATTGATCATCGACGACGAAGCCGATGTCTGCACCTTTTTTCGGCGGCTCCTCACGCGCAAGGGGTACGGCGTCGTGACGGCCATGAACGAACCCGAGGCGTTGCGCGCCCTCTCAGAGGAGCGCTTCGCCGTGGCCCTCGTGGATCTCAAGCTTCCCGATACTGACGGCCTCACCCTCCTCCAGACGGTGAAGACCCGCCAGCCCGCCTGCGAAGTGATCATCATGACCGGCTACAGCACCATCAAGACGGCGGTCACGGCTATGCAGCTGGGAGCGTACGAGTACGTGGAAAAGCCCTTCGACGACATCGCCGAGATCGAGGCGCTCGTTGCCAAGGCGGCAAGCTACGGCACCGGCCAGCAGGAGGGGGAGCGAAATGGTGAGGAGTGGTCTGAGGTGGCCCGTACCGTGGGGTTCCAGGTGGGGAATGCGCCGAGCATGCGGCGGCTCGTGTCGCTTGCCTACCGCATTGCCGCGAAGAACATCAACGTCCTCATTCAGGGAAAGACCGGCACGGGGAAAGAGGTGCTCGCCCGCTTTATCCATGCGGCCTCCAATCGCGCCGACCAGCCCTTCATCCCCATCAACTGCGGAGCCCTGCCCGAAAACCTTCTGGAGAGCGAGCTTTTCGGCCACGAACGCGGCTCCTTCACCGGCGCGAACCAGACGCGCCGCGGCATCTTCGAGCTCGCGAACCGCGGCACGCTCCTCCTCGACGAGATCGGCGACGCCACTCCCCAGATCCAGGTGAAGCTCCTGCGGGTCCTGGAGACGGGGGAGTTCATGCGCATCGGCGGGGAGAAGCCCATCAAGACCGACGTGCGCGTCATCGCCGCCACCAACGTCGACCTGGAGGAGGCGATCCGCGAGAAGACCTTCCGCGAAGACCTCTACTACCGCCTCAACGTGGTGCGGCTGGAAATCCCGCCGCTCCGCTCCCGGGCCGACGACATCCCCCTGCTGGCCGAGCACTTCGTGCGGCTCCTTAACCCGGAGCTTCACCTCTCCGCCGGCGCGCTCAAGCTCCTGCGCGAGTACGCCTGGCCGGGCAACATTCGGGAACTGGCGAACGTCATGCGCCGGGCCGCGGCCATGGCAACCGGCGATACCATCCTGCCCGACCACCTGGGGACGAGGCTCCAGGCCCGGGATGAGGCTGTTGCACCCCTTTCCCTAGAGCGTCCCGACGACGTTCTCCCCCCGTCACCCCAAAACCTCCTCGAGCAGTACGCCAGGGCCGAGGTGATCGAAAAGATGAGCGCGACCGAGCTGCAGCAGGTTCTGGACGCGGCCCGCGGCCTGGAGGCAAACCTTGTCGCCGCCATGCGCGACCGGGGGATGGACACCCCGCCCCCGCGCGGCCTCAAGGAAACCGAGGCGGACACCATCAGGAAGGCGCTGGAGAAGTACCGCTGGAACATCACCGAGTCCGCGAAGGCGCTCGGCATCGGCAGAAACACCCTCTACCGCAAGATCAGGCAGTTCAACCTGCAGGAACCGTGACCTTCTGGCGGAAAAGGGACCCGAGGGTGGCAGAACATTCGCAGTCGGGAGGAAAGCGTGGACAGACCGAACTCCATGGCGTGGTGCAGCCCGAGGTTGGCACTCGTCACAATATCTGTGTCGCTAGTAGCCGTTGTCCTGGGTCTTGCGGTGGTAGCCCGAGCAGAAGGACCGGGGCCCGACGTCCTGAAACCGGCAATGGACAAGGCAGCAGCAGCTGTAAAAGCAGCCGACCTAAACGTGGCGGCGAAGCGGGCGGCGGCCACCGCCGCCGCTGGCGCCTATCGGGCCTTGTCACAGAAGGGCGCGGAGGCTGACGCGATAATTTTGATCAACGAGCCGCTTATGCAAAGCAGCGATCCCGCGGTTGCCGCCAAGGCAGCGGCGGCGGTCAATGCGGGCATCCAGGTCAAGGAAGCCAAAGCAGCCGCGAAGGCCGCGTGGGCCCAGGCGGAACGAGAGGCAACGGCGGCCGAACGGGCCGCGGCCGCCGCCAGGACTGCCGAGACCGCCGCGAAGGGTGCATGGGAAAAGGCTGTGGCTAAGCCGGCCAAGTGAGTAGGTAGCCTGAAAGAAGATGGGCGGGACGAGAAGTCTGCTCAGGAATGGATGACGCACTTCAGGTTGACCGCCATGAAGCTGGGGGGCGGGCAGTCGACGTGGCGCAGGAACTCGGGTAGCGAGAGACCGGCCGCCGTAGCCGGTTCCTCATGTATGGTGATCGAGTTCAGGCCGATGAACTGCTCGCTCTTGCGGTAGATGTCGAGAGCATCGGCCACGCCGCACACCGCCTGGCCATGCAGGGGGAAGAGGAGGTCGCGGTGATGACGCACCCGTGGCTGCGATTCCTGCCGCTTGGAGGCATTTCCCTGAT
>DATDMX010000407.1:0-2031 GCA_036518575.1 Geobacteraceae bacterium
GCTCACGATGCCGATGACCGGCACGAGGGTGCCGAGATACCAGAACCAGCCGGTCGCAAGCCAGGGGCGTCGACCTCGCTGGAGAATGGCAAGAAGGGTGACCGCCGCAAGGAAAAGGGCGGCAAGGGCCACCCGCAGCGGCGTCACCGCCGCGGCGCTGAAGGGGTACGGCACGGCAAGCCCCGCGGGCCAGCACATCTTCCCCAGGTAGGCCACGTAGGTGATGAGGGCGTTCCCCACGTTGAGAAGAAGGGAGTTGCCGTCGAGCGGGTTCATCATCCCCGCCGCATGCTGGGCCCGCCAGGTGAGGGTGGCGGCCAGTGCGGCAAGAAGCGCCGGGGGAAGTTTCTCCACAAGAAGCCGCCCCGTAACCCTGCGGCCGCTCTCGTCGAGGCAAGCGGGAAAGCGCCGGAGCGGCCACCAATCGAGGAGGAGAAAGAGTGGCGGGAGCGTCACCGCCATGGGCTTTGCCATGAGGGCCAGGGCCGTCAGGAGCAGGACCGCGCCATAGCGTGCCGCACAAGGCTTCTCGCCATAGCGCCGCCAGGCAGCGATGGCGAGGAGAAAGAAGAAGGCGCAGAGGAGGTCCTTCAGCTCGGCAGCCCAGGCCACTGACTCCACGTGAAGCGGATGGAGGGCGAAGAGCAGGGCCACCGCGGCACTTCGCCGGGGATGGCCGGTGAGGCGGGTGAGCACGCGAAAGAGAAGCAGGGCGTTTGCCCCGTGGAGAAGGAGGGAGAGGCCGTGATGGCCCGCGGGGTTTTGACCGAAGAGCGTAACGGCGGTCATGTGGCCAAGCCAGGTGAGGGGGTGCCAGTTCCCCGCGTGGAAGGTGGTGAAGGCCCAGCCCACGCCACGGAGGGTGAGTCCCCCGAGGACACGGGCGTTCTCCGTCAGGTAGTCGGGGTCGTCGAAGGAGACGAAGCCGTTTCGCCACAGGGGCCAGTAGGCCGCGGCCACGGCAAGGACGATGAGGAGGGCGACGAGCCCCGGCTGACGCCGCGTCACGGGCCGTCTCCGCCGGGCACCACCCCGCACCCCGGGTCCGGGGCATCCCACGAGCCGGTGAGGGCATAGGCCCGGCCGCGGCACCCGCCGTGGCAGCTGGCGAGGGCGCTGCAGCCCTGGCAACCGGCAGGATGGCGGCGAAGCTTCTCCCGCACCTCGCGCTTTGCCGCCGAGGTGAGGATCTCCCCGAGCCCCGCCTCGTGCAAGGAGCCCAGGGACACCGGTCCGAGGGGACAAGGATAGACCGTGCCGTCGGCGGCGATGTGGAGCATGGTGTTGGCCGCCTGGCAGGAGCCCTCGGGGAAGGGAGCACCCGGGTGGAGGAGGCGCCAGAGGAAGGGGTCGTGCACCGAGAGCCGGCGCGGATCGAGCTGGGGACCGGCGGCAAGGCTATCCCCCAGGCGGCGCTGCTCGGCCGGGGTGAGGACGAGACACTCCTCCCCCGCCACCACGCGGGTCATGGGGATGGCAAGATGGGGGATATCCTCGGCCACGCAAAAGCGCACCACCTCCGGAAGCGCCTCCCAGCTCCCGCGGCTAACGGGAAAGGAAATCCCCACCGGCACACGGCCCTGCGCGGCGCGCACCACTTCGGCAACGTGCGGCAGCTCTTCCGGAGAAGCGATCTCCACGAGGAGAAGACGCACAGGCGGGGCGAAGAGAAAGGGGGGAAGTTCCGACTCGCAGCACGCAGCACGCAGCACGCAGCACGAAACGGCAAGCGTCACGCCAAGGGGGGCGCCGTGCAGACGATGAAGGAGCGTCCGGCAGGCGGGCGAGAGTTCTTCGTCCCGCAGATCGAGGGCGAGAAATTTCGCCGCCAGGATGGCGGCGGCGATGTCGTCATAGGAAAGGTCGTGCGCGGAGGAAAGGTCCCAGGAAAGCCTGACGGGAGTACGGAGTTCCACGGGCTACTCCACCCAGCAGTGGGGGTCGGGGGCGTTCACGTCGCCGGCAACGGCGAGGGCCCGGGCGCTGCACCCCCCGAGGCAGTCCCCGTAGTGGTCGCACCCGGCGCACTTG
>DATDMX010000408.1:0-10984 GCA_036518575.1 Geobacteraceae bacterium
AGCAAACAAGCAACGCCTCCTTACGGAGTACCCCGTCTTGGCAAGGGGCGGCGTTCCCACATGTGTTGAACAGGCCGTTCATGGGACCGCGGCTCTTCTTCTGCTTTGGCGGGCAGATTAATCACAGGAGCGTCATATATGTCTACTTTAGCGCGGGCACCGAAGGTGTCAACAGTTAAGAAAATTCTTTTGCATCATATAGTTATATGGAATCAGCGAATCTTGGAGGGACTCATCGTGCGAAGGGAATTCACACCCTGATTGATTTACGAGATGTTCCATCTACCATCACGAACCGGGTCGGTACCGTGCACGAGCACGTCAAAAGACCAAAATGCCTGAGACGGTTAGCAGTCTTCCCCACGTTATCTGACTAAATGGCAATAAAAAAGGCAGCGTTACTCGCTGCCTCTTCTATCAACCAGTTTGTCAGGTACGCTGCAAAGGTTACTTCTGCGACAACCGATGCACACACTCGACCATATGGATCGCGTTTTCCGGCGGCACCGTGGGAAGGATGCCATGGCCAAGATTGAAGATGTGTCCCGGCCGGCCGGCGTTCTCGTCGAGAACCCGCTGCACCTCTTTTTCGATCACGTCCTTCGGGGCGAAGAGAACGGTGGGGTCGAGGTTCCCCTGGACCGCCATCTGCGGGCCGAGGACGTCGCGCGCTTTCCCCAGGTTAATGTGCCAGTCGAGCCCCATGACGTTGCCGCCTGCCTTCTGCACGATGTCGAGCATGGTGCCGGCTCCCTTCACGAAGTGAATGACGGGGATGCCCTCGCGGTTCAGGCCGTTGATGAGCTTCGTCGTGTAGGGAAGAACGAAACGCTCGTAATCGACAGGGGAGAGGACGCCGCCCCAGGTGTCGAAGATCTGGATGGCCTGGGCGCCCGCCTTGATCTGGGCGTTCAGGTACTCCATGTCCATCATGGTCACCTTCTCCATGAGGGCCGCGTACACGTCGGGAGCGGCATACATCATCTTCTTGATGGTTGCCCAGTCCTTGGAACCTTTCCCTTCCACCATGTAGCAGGCCAGCGTAAAGGGAGCGCCACCGAAGCCGATCAAGGGCACCTTGCGCTCCAGCTCGCGCCGGAGGATCTTGATGGTTTCAAGGACATAGGGGACATCCTGCTCGGGGGTGGGGATGCGCAGGGCCTCGACGTCGGCCATGGTGCGCACGGGGTGCTCGAACACCGGCCCGGGAACGAAGTCGAGTTTGAGTCCCATCGGCTCAACCGGGGTGAGGATGTCGGAGAAGAGGATGGCAGCATCAACGCCGAGGATATCCACCGGCTGGATCGACACTTCGGCGGCAAGTTCCGGCGTCTTGCACAGTTCCAGGAAGGTGCACTTGCTGCGCACCCGCATGTAGTCGGGAAGATAACGGCCGGCCTGGCGCATGAGCCACACGGGGGTGCGATCAACGGGTTTCCCCCAGCAGGCATCGAGAAAACGTGTATTCATGTAAGTCCCTCCTCAGGAATTTAAGGTCTTGATTCTAAAGCCCTTGACCAAGCGGCTGTGGATTTTGAGGCAAGGTCGGTGATGCCGAGGAAGAGCGCGGAGGCGTGGCAGCGCCACGTCGCACAAGCGCTGACGCAGGCAGCGCCGAGATTGCCCAAAAGCCGCAGCCGTTACGCCTTCTTCTGAAGGCGTATGGGCACGTAGTTGCAGAACGGTTCTTCTGCCATGTAATCCCCGTACACCGCATCGGCCCGCGCCCGGCAGCCGCCGCAGACATTGATGAACTCGCACTCGCCGCACTTGCCCTTGTAGGCCTTGAAATTGCGCAGGTCCTTGAAGATCTCCGAGTTCTCCCAGATTTCCCGGAAGGGGGTCTCTTTCACGTTCCCTGCGGTGCGGTGGAAGTAGGAACAGGGCTTCACGTTGCCGAAACAGTCGATGAGGCAGATCGTCTGGGCCGCGATGCACCCTTTGCCGCCGCCGGTGGAGAAGGTGAGGCTGCGGCGCTCGAACTTCACCCCTTCGGCCTTGGCCTTCTGCGGCACGATCCGGTAGTAGTGGGGGGCGCAGGTGGGACGCATGAGGATGTCTTCCTCCAGCTTCTCCTGCTCGTAGTGCCAGTCGAGGATCTCCTCGTAGTCTTCCTTGGAGATGAGCTCGTTCATGATTTCCTCGCCCCGGCCCGTGGGGACGATCATGAACATGTACCAGGCGGTGGCGCCGAGGGACTTGGCCAGCTTGAAGGTGGCGGCGATGTCGTGCTGGTTTCTCTTCGTGAAGGAGGAGTTGATGAGAAACTTCTGGCCATGCTTGCGGAAATGCTCGGCCGCCCGGATCACCCCTTCGAAAGCGCCGGGGCAGGAGCGGAAGTCGTCGTGGACAGCGGCGGTGGAGCCGTCGAGCGACAGCGACACCATCTTGATGTCCGCTTTCTTCATCTTCTCGCACACGTCGTCGTTAACAAGCGCGCCATTGGTGGCCATACACATGCGAAGCCCGAGCGAGGTGCCGTACCCGGCCAGCTCGAAAATGTCCTTGCGCAGGAGCGGCTCGCCGCCGGAAAGAACCACCACCGGCTTGGAGAAGTCGGCGATTTCCTTGAGAAGCTTCTTCCCTTCCTCGGTGGTGAAGTCACCTTCCGAAGAGGTCATGTCGGAGGAACAGCGACAGTGGACACATTTCAGGTTGCACTTCTGCGTCGTTTCCCAGGCGATCCATTTGGGGACGAATTCTTCAGCCATGATAACTCCTTGATCTGTGCATAACTTTAAAATCTTACTATGGATGGGGACCGCAAGACAAGAAGTTTCGCTTATTCCGCCATCTTCCGGTTGAAGATGAGGACCGCGGCGGTGAAGACGACAGCGGCGGTGGCGAGGAGAAGGACGACGTAGCCGCCATCGAGGACGCCGCGCAACAGGGCGAGGCGCGCTCCCTCGAAAATGGCGGTCGTGGGGAGGACGGCGACAAGCGGTCGCAGCACGGCCGGGTAGGAGGAAAGCGGAAAGAAGATGCCGGCCATGAAGATGAGGGGGACGATCACCACCGCCTGCACGCGGCCGATGTTCTCGGGTTTGTCGATGGTGGTGCCGCAGATGGTGCCGAGGCAGGAAAAGATCATGGAGCCAAGCGCAATGTGGAGAAGGTAAACCACGAGGTTCGTGGGGGCGAAGCGAAAGGGGGTCATGAGGAAGATGACGGCCGCAACGGCGAGCCCCTTGATGGCCCCCTGGGTGAAGCCGGAGATGATCTTGCCGATGACGATGTCGTACACCGTGATGGGGTTAACCCGGTACTCCTCGATGGTGCGCTGCACCCGCCGGTGAAACCACATGCTCCACGAGCTCTCGTCGAAGGCGGCGTTCACCGCGGTCATGGAGATGAGGCCGGGGGCGATGAAGACGGAGTAGGGGACGCCGTCGACGGCGGCGATGTACCCCTTGAGCCCGATCCCGAAGGCGAGGTAAAGGGTGAGAGGGTAGGCGACGACAGCCAGGAGCTCGGAGAAGAGGCTTCTCCTCAGCACGAGCATGTCCCGCCCCCAGATAGAGATGGCACCCTTAAGCATGCATCCTTCCTTTTCTTCTTTCTTCTGATGGTGCAGGACCGTGGATTTTTTCCAAGATCAAGGCGCCGAGGAAGAGCGCGGAGGCGTGGCAGCGCCACGTCGCACAAGCGATGACGAAGGCAACGCCGAGATTGGGAAAAAGCCGCGGTCCTTCGGTCACTCCCGCACCTCCCGGCCGGTTAGATGGATAAACACCTCTTCGAGACTCGGCTCCCGCAGGCAGATGCGCCTGAGATCCCCCCCCGCGATGGCGTCCATGAGCGGCTTGAGCCCCTCCTCGTCGGTGAGCCCGAACCGGAAGGTATCGCCGTCGCGCTCCAGCGACGTGACGAAGGGGAAAGCGCGCAGGATGTCCTCGTAGTGCCCGGCTTCCCGGCGAAACTCCACCTCGTACACGTGGGCATGGGCGAGACGGTCCTTGAGCTCCGCCGCCGTGCCGTCCACGAGCGCCCGGCCGTGGTCCATGATGACGATCCGGTCACAGAGGAGATCGGCCTCCTCCATGTAGTGGGTGGTGAGGAAGATGGTCATGGACTCCCGCAACGAGCGGATGTAATCCCACACCGCCCGGCGCGACTGGGGGTCGAGCCCGGTGGTCGGCTCGTCGAGGAAGAGGACCCGCGGGGTGTGGACCAGGGCACGGGCAACGACGAGGCGGCGCTGCATACCGCCGGAAAAGGTGTCGGGGAAGTCGTGCTGTCGGGCGGCGAGCCCTGTGAGTTCCAGAAGCTCGTCGATGCGCCGGTTGTACTCGGCCGGCGTCATGTCGTGCATGCGGCCGTGGAGGACGAGATTTTCCCGCGCTGTCAGATAGCGGTCGAGGTTATTTTCCTGGGGGACAACGCCGATGAGGGAGCGGACCTGGCGTGCCGCCGACAGGACGCTATACCCCTCGATCCAGGCGTTTCCCGCCGTGGGGTGGATGAGGGTGGTGAGGATCTTGATGAGGGTGGTCTTGCCGGCGCCGTTGGGACCCAGGAGCCCGAAGATGAATCCCCGCGCCACCTCGAGGGAGAAGTCGTCCACCGCCGTGAGCTCGCCGTACCTCTTCCCCACTCCTTTGAGAACAATGGCTGTCATGCTCTAATGATAGCGGACGACGGGTCACGCCGCCAGGGGGAAAAGGAGAGAAAAGGTACTTCCTGCTCCCTCGACGCTTTCCGCCCAGATGTAGCCGTGATGGGCATCCATGACCTTGCGGCAGAAGGCGAGCCCCAGCCCCGTCCCCTTGGTCTTTCCTGCCCGGCGGCTTTTTGCCTGCACGAAACGGTCGAAGATCGTTGCCAGGGCATCGGCGGGAATACCCACGCCCGTATCAACGACGCTCACCAGGAGAAAGCGGCCCGATTCGGGTAGTTCCGCCGGCTTGTAGAGTTCTGCCGGTATCCGAGACCGAAGCGCTCCGATTTCAGCCGTCTCGACCAGTATCGTAACCTTCCCCCCTTCGGGGGTGAACTTGAAGGCGTTGGAAAGGAGGTTGTTGATGACCCGCGTCACCTTGTTCCGGTCCATGGGGACGTCGGGGATATCGTCGCCGAAGGCGGTGGAAAGGTCCAGGCTGGCGCGCTGCGCTGCGGAGCGAAAGCGGGAAACGGCCCGCTGAATGAGCACCGGAGTCTCTTCCGGCCTGATGGCGAGGACCATCTTGCCGGCGTCGAATTTGTGAATGTCGAGGAGCGTGTCGATCATTTCCACCATCTCTCCGCAGCTCTCGATGGCCGATTCCAGGTACTCGCGCTGTTCGCCGTTCACCGGCCCCAGACGCCCCTCGCGCACGAGATCGAGGGAGCCGACAATGGCGGTAATGGGAGACTTGAGGTCGTGGGAGAGCATGCTGACGAAATCCTGCCGCTCCCGCTCAAGAGCCTTGAGCGTCGAGATATCGCGAATGATCTCCACGCTGCCGGCGAGCTCACCCTCACTCGTGAAAAGAGGGGTGGCGTTCGAAAGGACCGGGACGGGCTGGCCGTTGACGAGGAGATTGTAGGTGGTGTCGAGGCAGGGAGCGCCGGTTTGCAGAACGAGCAGGGCGGGGAGCTGGACCGCGGGGATGTCGGCGGCGATCACATCTCCCACCATGCAGCCGAGGAGGAGCTCGCGCCCGGTCCCGAGGAGATTTTCCACCTTGCCGTTCACCGTCATGATGCGTCCCAGCGTGTCGACGGCAATGAGGAGATCGGGCATTCCCTGGAGAATGGCCGCCGTCTTGATGCGCTCCTCTTCCAGTTGGCGCTGGAGGCGCAGATTTTCCCGCCGGGTGCGGGCGAACTCTATGGCCCGGTCCACTCGCTTCAGGAGATCGTCAGTGGAGAAGGGTTTGGCGATATAGTCGATGGCGCCCCGTTTCATGGCATCGACGGCGATGTCTTCGCTGCCGTGGGCCGTCATCATCACCACCGCCACGTCCTGGCCTTCCCGCTGCACTCGTTCCAGGACCTGCAAGCCGTCCATGCGGGGCATCTTGATATCGAGGAGCATGAGAGCGTATTTTTTGCGAGCGAGGAACTCGAGGGCCTCGATGCCGTCGCGCGCCCGGTCGGTGACATACCCGGCATCCTCGAGCTGGAGCTTGAGAATGAGCGCAATATCGGCCTCGTCGTCGACGATAAGAATCTTTTCAGCGTTCATGGTCGCTTTCCTCATAGACGGGAATGGTGAAGGTGAAGACGTTTCCGCCGGTGTTCCCGGTGTGGTAGAAGATCTTGCCATGATGGCGCTCGATGATCTCCTTGCAGATGGCGAGACCAAGCCCTGTTCCGCCCACGCCGCCGTTGGCGGCATTGTCCAGTTGCTGGAACTTCTTGAAAAGTTTGTCCCGGTCCGACCACTCGATCTCTTTGCCATGATCGGCCACGGAGACGGCCAGATAGTTGTCCTGGCGCTCCGCCGACACCAGAATGATCTTTCCCTCCGGCGAAAACTTCACGGCGTTGGAGAGAAGATTGGTCAAGACCTGAATGAGCCGGTCGTGGTCGCCATAGGCGGGAGGGAGGTGGTCGCCGACGCTGTTGACGATGGTGACGTTGCGCGCCAGGGCGAGGGACTTGATCTCCTCGATGGCGTACACGGCGAGCTCCGCAATGGAAAGCGGCCGGTAGTTCATCTCCATGCGTCCCGCCTCTATCTTGGAAATGTCGAGGATGTCGCTGATGAGGCGCATGAGCCGCTCGGTGTTGCGCAGACACACGGCGAGCAGTTCCCTCTCCGTACCCGTGAGCCACTTCGCCTTGTTCATGATGAACTGGAGCGATCCCTTGATGGAGGTGAGGGGGGTCTTCAGCTCGTGGGAAACCGTGGAGATGAACTCGGTCTTCATGCGGTCCACCTCCCCCTCGACCGTGACGTCGCGAATCGACATGACGACGCCGGTCAGCTCACCCTTGTCATCAAGAAGGGGGGAAAGGTTGATCTTGAGTGTCTTCCCCTTGACCGCAAGCTCTTCTTCCCGACTGGTCGCTCCCTGCTCCGCTGCTCCGATCTCGCCAATGACCTCGCACAACTCGGGAAAGCCACAATGTTCGCAGATGAGGTCGATCGGCTGCTGCAGGACCCGGTGGGGAACGAGGTCAAAGATCTTCTGGGCGGCCGGGTTGAAGAGAACGACCCGATTTTCACGGTCGGTCACCACAACCCCTTCGGCCATGCTCGTGAGAATCGCCTCGAGCATCCCCATCTCCATGCGGAGCTCCGCGGTGCGGTCTGCAACCTTCTTTTCCAGGAGTTCGTTCAGGTCCTTGAGAAGGGCATTGAGCTCTTCCAGGTCGCGCGTCTTCTTGGTGATGGTGCGGTCCCGCTCGGCCAGCGCTGTTGCCATCCGGTTGAACGCGTCGGCGAGGCCCCCGACCTCGTCGGCAGACGATACCACCACGCGGTGAGCGAGGTCTCCCCGTTCGATCTGCTCCACGCCCCGGCTGAGGGCTTTGAGAGGCTGGGTCAGACGCCGCGCCGCGAGAAACGTGATGGAGAAGGAAAAGAGAATCCCCACCACGGCCGACATGACGATGTTCCCCTCGCTCACCCGCAGGATATTCCTCTGGTCCTGCATGGAGAGGGCGACTGACAGGGAGCCGATGAATTGGTTGTGGCTGTTGAAGATTGGCTCGAAGGCGGCCATGTACTCCCTGCCCCTGATGAAGGTTTTCCCCTCGTATTGCTGCCCCGCCTCAAGCCGGGCGAGGACGTGGGGCTCAAGCGTTGCCTGGGCTTGGGCATCCTCCATGAAACTGCTGGCAATGCGCAGCCCCCTCTGGGTGATGCTCATCTCCGTTTCCTGGCCGAAAATCTTCTTCACCTCGAAGGGGAGGAAGGGATCCTTGTTAACCACGTCACCGGCGATGATCGCGCCGAGGACGGCACCGTGGCTATCGATAACAGGGACGACCACGAGGATGGTCATCATCTCCTCAAGCCTGCTCTCGTAATAGCGTCCCCCCTTGGCGTAGTCGCGCGCCCCTTCCCTGACAAGCTGGGCAAGGGGGACGAGTTCGGTGGCGATAACGGGCTTGCGGGAACGAAATGACTGTTCCACGAGGCCAGCTATTTCCACGCGGTCACCAGTAAGGTCGTTATTCACGCGCGCAACGGCAGTCCTGTCGGCAGCGACAATTGTCAGTATCTCGGCGAAGGGCAGAAAGCTTTTCCAGCGCGTCAGCGAACTCTTCAGCCACGCCGTGTCGCGACTCTTGAGACGCTCCTGGACGTTGGCGGACGATGCGGGCGGCATGAGGGAATAACGGATCTGTTCCGAGCGGACGAGGTACTGGTTGCGGGCGTAGTTGAGGTGTTCCTCCAGCTCCTTGCTGGCTTCGGAGGTGACGAATTGTTCGTAGCTGCGGAGCGTGGTGAGAATGAGGGTAGAGTAGGAGGCGAGAAGAATAAGGAGAATCGAAAGAAAGAGCTTGTTGCCGATGCTGAGGCGCAGCTTCACTGCTCACCTCCTGCCGTGGTTCTGCCGGCGGATGGCTCCTGCGGCAGAAGGGCGTGCCCGGACATGGCCTACACCCCTTCCGCCTTGAGATCGCGGGTCATGAGTTCGATGACCGCCGTGCGGGCCGGCTTGTCCTCGTAGAGCATGCGGTAGACCTGTTCGGTGATGGGCATGTCGACCCCCTGGCGGCAGGCGAGCTGCCAGGCCGACTCGGTGGTCTTCACCCCTTCGGCCACCATGCGCATCTCCGCCATGATCTCCTTGAGTTTCATCCCCTGTCCGAGCTTGATGCCGACACTGCGGTTGCGGGAGAGATCGCCCGTGCAGGTGAGGACCAGATCCCCCATGCCGGCGAGGCCGGCGAACGTGGATGCCTGTGCCCCCAGGGCAAGGCCCAGGCGCGACATCTCCGCCAGCCCCCGCGTGATAAGTGCGGCCCTCGTGTTGTAGCCGAGGCCGAGGCCATCGGAGACGCCGGCGGCGATGGCGATGACGTTCTTTATGGCCCCCCCGAGCTCTACCCCAATGATATCATTGTTTGTGTAGACCCGGAAGAACGGGGTCGTGAACACCTGCTGCACGCGGCCGGCAATGGCCGAATCCAGAGCCGCGGCAACGACTGCTGTCGGCATTTCCTGGGCGACCTCCCGGGCAAAACTCGGGCCTGAAAGAACGGCAAAGCGACGGTACAGTTCCTCGGGGAGAAGTTCTTCATAGAGCTGGGACACCGTCTTGAGCGTATCGAGTTCGATCCCCTTGGAAGCGCTGACGATAACCGCGTCAGTAGAGATCAGATGGCGAACCGCCGTGATGACTCCCCGCGTCACCTGGGAGGGGACGACGAAGAGCAGGAGCTCCTTGGCGGCAACCGCCTCCTCAAGTGAGCCGGTGAAGCGAAGCCGCGGCGACAGGGCAATCCCGGGAAGAAAGAGGGAATTGGTGCGGTGCTGTGTCATTTCGGTGACGAGCTCGGCCTCGTAGGCCCACAGGGTCACATCGTGCCCCTTCTTGGCCAGCATGTCCGCAAGGGTTGTACCCCAGCTCCCCGCGCCGATCACACCGATTGCCGCACCACGTGGCGTCATGTCACTCATGCAATATCCCTTTTCTAATCCCACTCGGCGTCGTCGCCGTCGTCATAGTGGCGGCGCACGTCGTATCCCTCGTTGAGGGCGTCGCGTGCCGCTTCCAGGCTATCGAGGGCATAGCGGCGCAAAAAAGGATGGTGAGAGCCGGCCGCCCGCGGCAGCGCCAGACTCCGGGCGACCGCGCGCGTTTTTTCCACCACGTCTGCGTCCCTTCCCGTCTGCGTCATGAAATCAGTCATCCGCACGAGCCTTCCCTGCAGTCGCTCCATCTCAGGTTCGAGCAGCTCGGTGCAGGCCCTCTTCAAAAAAGCGTCCATTACCTGTGTCAGCTCCGCGTCGGCAGTCTTTTTCTCCAGGCCGAGCCACTCCTCGGCCAGATCGTAGACGCGGTGGTTGGCCATGATCCAGCCGACGAAATAGTCGTCCTCAAGAAGCAACTCCCACGAATGACCGTGCCAGGCCGCCACCGCAAGCTCATCTTCGCCGTCCGGCAACGAAGGAGCACAGGCGAGCGGGGCGAGCTCAGTCTCGTCGAAGTAGCGCCGCCAGACGTAGAACTCGGCCGGCAGGAACCTTTCCTCCTCCCGGCTCCGGTGAAGGGCATCCCTCACGAGCCGAAGGGCGTAGGCGGGCGCCACCGGCATCGTTCCTTCCTCACCGGCAAGTGCCGTCGCGTGAGTGCCGCACTCTCCGGGGGTGAGGGAGCTCGTCCCCCAGACGGCATTGATGCCGGTCTCGTCGTGCAGTTGAAAATAGACGGCCACGATGGAGCCGTTGTCAATCGGCCGGGAAAGCCAGACAACCTGATAGCCGGCACTGTCCGGTGGGCTCGCACAGGCATCGTGAAAAGGAAGTACCCGGGCGGCTTCTTCTTCGCCCGTTGCTTTCACCCCGAGGAAGTAGAGGCGTCGCAGGCTCCTTGCCGTCAGCGCGGAGAACTCCTCCTCTTCCCGGCGAGCGATTCTTTCCAGCAGGCGAACCGCACCCCCGCACCTCACCCTCCCGAGAGTGGCGATGAGCTCCCGCTTCACGCTGGCGTCTTCGACGCCATAGAGGATCTCCATGAGGGAGAGCACGCGCGGGTCGGTCACGCTCGGAAGCTCATCGATGAGGGCTGAGCGCCCCTCGGGGGAGCGGTGGAGAAAGTCCTCCACAAAGGAGATGACCCCTTCGTCACCCCGGTCGAGGAGTGCGGGAAGGGTTTTCGCGAGTGGCCCTCCTCCCGTGGGAAAGAGCCGGGAGAACAGGGGAGACGTGACGTCCACCCCGCTTCCTTCGAGAGCGGCCAAGAAGGCCACCCTTCCTTCCTCGCCCAGGTCGCGACGACGTAAAACGATCTGGACGACCTGGTCCAGCCAGCTCTCATCCTCGAAGAAATCGAGCAGATAGGCGTACTTGGAAATCGTATCCGCGTTTTTCTCCCGCCACAGG
>DATDMX010000409.1:0-6767 GCA_036518575.1 Geobacteraceae bacterium
TAATTTTACTCCCCACACCAATTTGCCGCCATTCCCAGTTGATTTATCGCTCCTTTTGACCTGGCCTCAATGGCCTGCCTGACAGAGTTCGGTCAACACTCCCTGGCTGCTCTTCGGGTGCACAAAAGCGATAAGTGCTCCGTGGGCGCCGCTTCGGGGCACCCGGTCGATCATCCGGACACCTTCTTGTTCCAATGTGGCGATCGCCACCTCGATGTCCGCCACCTCGTAGGCGATGTGATGGATGCCCGGACCATTTTTCTCCAAGAATTTAGCTATGGGACTGTCCTGAGAGGTCGGCTCCAGTAACTCAATCTTCGATTCTCCCACCGCGAGGAAAGCAACTTTCACCTTTTGTTCAGGGACTTCCTCGACCCCCTGAAAGGCCATACCAAGCGAATTCCTGTAAAAGGGAATCGCCTCGTCGAGAGAGGTGACGGCAACACCGATATGATTGATCTTTTTCAGCATAGATTCCCCGGATAGTACAGTGACAATATTGCGTTCAGGTTACGGATAGTCTTCGAGTGTGCAACAAACTAAAGAACCACGGTCTCACGGTGTTTGCCGAAGACCGACCGGAAGGTATCGGCGATCTCGCCCAGCGTGGCATAACATTTCACGGCATTGAGAATGTGCGGCATGAGATTGTCACTTCCCTTGGCAGCCGCTTCCAAAGCCTGGAGGGCCCGGGTCACTTTCTCCTGGTCACGCTTGCCCTTCATGGCAGCAAGTGACTTCTTCTGGGCAATTTCCACTTCCTCTTTGATCTTGAGAAGATCCTTCGGCGGCGGCTCCTCGATGGTGAACTTGTTCACGCCGACGATCACCATGTCGCTCGTTTCGATGGAGCGCTGGTAGGCGTAAGCCGAATCCTGGATTTCCTTCTGCTGGAAACCGCGGGAGATTGCCTCCACGGCGCCACCAAGCTTGTCGATTTTCTCGATGTAGTCGAAAGCCGCCTTCTCGATCTGGTCGGTGAGCGATTCCACGAGGAAGCTCCCGGCAAGGGGATCGATGGAATCGGCAACGCCCGACTCGTAGGCAAGAACCTGCTGCGTGCGCAGGGCGATGCGGACCGAGTCCTCAGTGGGAAGCGCCAAAGCCTCGTCGCGGGAGTTGGTGTGGAGCGACTGGGTGCCGCCGAGCACGGCGGCCAGTGCCTGGATGGTGACCCGCATGATGTTGTTGTCCGGCTGCTGGGCCGTGAGGGTGCAACCGGCCGTCTGGGTGTGGAAGCGCAGCATCATGGAGCGGGGGTCTTTGGCCTTGAAGCGCTCTTTCATAATCTTTGCCCACATGCGGCGGGCAGCGCGGAACTTGGCCACCTCTTCGAGGAGATTGTTGTGCGCGTTGAAGAAGAAGGCAAGCCGCGGTGCAAACTCGTCCACATCGAGACCAGCTTTGATGGCCGCCTCCACGTAGGCGATGCCGTCAGCCAGGGTGAACGCCACCTCCTGCACCGCCGAGGAGCCCGCCTCGCGGATATGGTAGCCGGAGATGCTGATGGTGTTCCACTTGGGCACATGGTCTTTGCAGTAGGCAAAGATGTCGGTGATGATCCGCATGGACTCCTTGGGTGGATAGATGTAGGTGCCGCGGGCCATGTACTCCTTGAGGATGTCGTTCTGGATGGTCCCGGAGATCTGGTCCGCGGACACCCCCTGTTTCTCGGCGACGGCGATGTACATGGCGAGGAGGATCGCCGCCGTGGAGTTGATGGTCATGGAGGTGGAGACCTGGTCGAGCGGGATGCCGTCAAAGAGGATCTCCATGTCGGCGAGGGAGTCGATCGCCACGCCCACCTTGCCCACTTCTCCCTGGCTCATGCCGGCATCCGAGTCGTAGCCCATCTGGGTGGGGAGGTCGAAGGCCACAGAAAGGCCGGTCTGACCGGCTGCCAGGAGGTACTTGTACCGCTCGTTCGATTCCCTGGCGGTGCCGAAGCCCGCATACTGGCGCATCGTCCAGAAACGGCCGCGGTACATGGTGGGCTGGACGCCACGCGTGTAGGGATATTGTCCCGGGAAGCCAAGCTGTGCATCATAAGCGGGGTCGTCGAACGCGGGCGTGAAGCAGCGCTCGATGTCGATGTTGGAGGTGGTGCGGAATTCGGCCTTGCGTTCCGGAGCCTTGGCAATATTCTTGGCGACAACAGTCTCCTGCCAGTTCTTTTTCTTGTCGGCGATACTCATCACATTCTCCTTGCAATAGCGATAAAGAAAGAGGACATCCCCTCACCTGCGGCGACACGGCAACCGCGATGCCGCCGAGGAAAAGGGGATGTCATGATAAATCCGGTGGCTTTGTTTAGAGGATGCCCTTGACGAGGTCGAGGACCTCGGCATTTATCTG
Source organism: Geobacteraceae bacterium (assembly GCA_036518575.1). Taxonomy (GTDB): domain Bacteria; phylum Desulfobacterota; class Desulfuromonadia; order Geobacterales; family Geobacteraceae; genus DATDMX01. Next base: position 2,356 of record DATDMX010000409.1, read on the forward strand.
CTCCTCAGTCCGCGCCGAAGAAGCGTCAACCCTCACCCCGCGCCAGCGCGAGATCTCCTTGAGATAGAACTCGCGCATCTGTTGATAATAGGCGAGACCGCCTTCATGGTGAATCTGCAGGACGTCTTCGATCCGCTCATAGGCGTCTTCGGCCGGGACATCGATGAAGATGGTCAGATCGGGATAAATCTCGTCTTCAAAGAGAAATCCGCGGGACATCTTGTCAAGATGCCGCAGCACGTCGAAGTGCTTTGTGTAGCCGTTGACCCAGGCATTTGCCAGCGAGGAGATGCTCGACTGCTTGCAGAGCACGATCCTGTCATCCTCCAACGCCGGCTCGACGATGTTCTTGAATATCTCGGTGCGCACCGCGCCTTCGAAAATGAAGTCGGCGCGGGCGTTTTTGCCGAATGGCCAGTTGATCATGGACTGCATGCCGAGCTCTTTGACCCGCCCCGAATCGGGATTGGCGCATTCGACCACGTCATATTTGAGTTCCACGAGTGCCTTGTGCAACGCGACAATGGCTGATTTTACCTGCTGACCGGAGCCGCTGATGCCCTCGACAACGATAAATTTCCCTTTTCTCACGGTATCCTCCTAGATTATGGCCTTGAGGTAGGCAATGGTCTTTTCCCGCTTCAGCTGCTTGACCTCTTCCGGATCCACTTCCACGAACTTCTCGTCCGGAGAGACCTTGAACAGCGGCTGACCTTTCTGGACGATGCTGCCGTCTGCGCCCTGCATGATGATCTTGTCTATCGTGCCCGAGAAGGTAGCCCGCACGGTATTGAACATCTTCATGACCTCGATGATGTAGAGGGCCTGACCCTTCTCGAAATGCATCCCCTCGGTAACGAACGGCGGGAGCCCCGGTGCCTCCTGACCGTAGTACATGCCGCCACAGATGGCGACAATCTCGTCGGCCTTGGTGGCCGGCGGCGGCACGAGGACCTTTTTCATGCGGGCCTGCAGGTCCGTATCGTGCAGGTAGTCGGGGATCGTCACCTCAAGGTTGTCTTCCACCTTGAAGTCCCAGAACTTCGTATTTTGTGCGACGATGAAGAGCATGCCGAGAAGCTCAAGGCCGGCCTCGAAGCCCATGTGGGCCGACTTAACCTCCAGCCACTCCTCGGGCGAGAAGCCACCCTGGGGCTTGTCCTTCGCCAGCTGCGCCGAGAGCTTGTCAAACTCGTGCATTCCCAGCTTGAACCGCTCGGACAGGGCGGAGTAGAACCGCAGTCCCTTCTGGAGCAGGTCGTTGTCGTGGCTCCAGATGACCTCGGCAGCCGGGGCGGTCGGGTCGTACTGCATGTTCAGGTACTCGTAGGTGTCGGCCAGGATGACAAACGGGTTGTCGTGCCACACGACTTTGCCCTTTTCCAGGGTGAAGTTCTTGCGGTTGATGGAAAGCCAGCCCGAGAGGAGGTGCGGGTCTTCCAGCAGCCTGTCCATGGGGCGGGTGACCAGCGTGCCCTTGCGGTCGAGGATCTGCGACATGGTCTTGCCGATGGCCGGGTCATTAGGGAACTGCTCGGCCATCTTCTTGGCATAGTGCTTCTTGAGCTGCAGGAACGCCGCCACGGTGTCGAGCTTGCTCGCTTCCTCCTTCAATTGGCCGACGAGAGCGAGATAGGGAACGACAAACCGGGTGGTCGGCTTGGCCATGACGTTCTGGCCGAGGAACCAGTTGACCAGGCCGTAGTGAAATTCCAGATTGGTGGCCAGGTCGGTCCCGCGCAGGGTGGTCGTACCCAGGACCTTGGCGAGGTGCTCGTAGCTGGCGAGGCGATCCTCCCCCTTGGTGAGGAGAAGGGCGATGTTGGAGTCGTAGGCGCCGGCGACCTTGTAGCGCATGAACATGCACGTATCAGGGTTCACGAGACAGATGCCCTGGTCGTCACGGATCTCGCCGTCGATCGGCTTGGACCAGTAACGGATCATGCCGCCGGCATGGGGGGAGAGGGAGGAGTCGGTGGCATTCAAACGGGCCTCCACCGAGGCGCTGAAGCGGGCAATCCGCTCGGGCTTGGGGAGCCGCTTCTTGTGCCGGGCGAGGAGAGCCATGGCCTCCACCAGGGACTCGACGATGAAGAAGTCGTTCTTATCCTTGGGGTTGGTGAATTTGAGGGAGTAGCAGAGCTCGGAAACCCGGTGCTCCACCTGGATGCGGGTGTTGACCTCCATGAAGTAGTAGCGGTCGCGGTCGACGATGCACTCGAAGGTGGAGGCGGAGTCGAGACCGACGGCAGCCCCGAACTTGGTGGAATCCTCTTCCATCCGCTTGAGCACTTTCAGATCGCTCTCCAGGGCGGCAACTTCGGCCTTGCGGCCCGCCTTTTTCGCCTTTTCGATGGCGAGGGCCAGCCCCTCCTGGGTCACGGAAACTTCGAGGAGTTTCTGCTCGTGCATCTGGAGGGAGCAGTCGCGGCCGCCAAGGGACACGCACCACTCACCGTTGCCGAGGAGCTGGATCTCGTTGTGACGGGTCTGCTCGATGTTCAGCTCGACAAGGACGTTCTTGTTGTCGCCGATGCCGGTGGCCTTAACCTCGTTGAGGACTTCGCGCACGAGCGTCGGGGCCTCGGCGGCGGCCTCCTTGATCTGTTTGTCGGTCGGGTTCTTGGCCGTCAGCAGCGAGGCGCCGAGAATCCTCTGCCCCTTGCCGCCGCCCCCGCCGATGGCCTTGAGGCGGATGCGGCTTCCCGGGTACTCTTTGAACATGTTCGCCACTTCCACCTGCACCTGGGCGGAGAGTTCCTCGATGGTGTAGAGGTCGAGCCCCTTCTCGTAGGAGGCGTAGAGAATCTGGTCCGCCAGGTCTTCGAGGGAAAGCTTCGTATCCTTCAACACCTTGGCGTCCACATTGAGCCCCTCGGCCTTGGCAAGAGCCAGGAGCTTTTCCCGGGTCGGGTATTTCTTCACCAGGGTACGCGCCGTGACGTTGTTGATACCGGGCGTAACACTTACCCCCACCTGGAGGGCGGTCCGCTTGGCCTCGTCCTTTTTGCCGGCGTCGGCCTGGGTGCGCGAGTTGGGGCCGATGAACGACAGGCCGGCCTTCTCGATCTCAGCCACGAACTCTTCGTCCTCGGCCATGAAACCGTAACCGGCGAAGATGGAGTCGTAGTTGTTGTCCTTGGCAATCTGAATGATCTGGCCGATGCGCTCGACCCGCTCTTCCTTGCTGGCGCCGGTATAGTCGGGCACCCGGTGAACGCGGTTGGAGTCGGTGAGCTGGCGGAGTTCCGGAGCCAGCGCATTGGCGTACACGATTGAATCCTTCTCGGAGAGGAGGATGCCGTAATGGCTCATGCCCATTTCTTCGAAGACATCCATGGCTTCTTTGCGGATCGGTCCACGGCAGACGATAAGAGGTTTCAGGTCCTCGCAGGCGAATGAGCGAACCCATTCGGACGAGGACGTGCCCAGGCGGCGGTCCCGGTGAATCAAGGGGTTGTTCATATAGAGGTCGGTCATTGGTCTCTATCTCCAATTCATTCGAAATCGAAATCAGTTAGTGTCACTACGTTGTTTCCAGTGCCTGCTAGTGGAACTCGCGCTGCGGTCCGCCCATCGGTGCCGGTTTGTAGTGCCGCATGAGGAACGCGATATTCTCGCCCAGCACCTGACGCAGATCGGTCGGCATGACGATGGAGGAGATGGAGCCCAGAGCAAGACCTTCCTTCGGATTCATCAGCTCTTTTTCGTACCGCTGATTGAGGGCCGCTTCCTGGCCCTTCAGCCATTCGGCAGCTTCCCTCTCCGCGTCCTGCTTGGCAGCAGCCACTTCCATGCCGGCAGCGACGCGCTCCTCGGCCCCCTTCTTCGCCATGTCGGCAGCGGCGCCGCGCACCTTGCGCAGGTCGTCCTTGTAGACGAACTCCTTGCCCGCGGGGCCCATGACCGCCAGGCGGGTCGTGGGGAGCGCCAGCACGAGGTCGGCACCGGTGGGGTAGTTGTTGTAGGAGGCATAGGCCCCGCCGTAGGCGTTACGCAGAATGAGGAGGATGCGCGGGGTGCGGACGTCGACGATGGAGTCGAGCATGGAGCGGCCGGCCTGGACGATGCCGCGGGACTCCTGCTCACGGCCCGGAAGGAACCCGGTGGTATCTTCCATGAAGATGATGGGGATGTTGTAGATGTTGCAGAAGCGGACGAAGCGGGCGATCTTCACCGCGGAGTCGCAGTCGATCTGGCCCGAGGCGACGGCGCTGTTGTTCGCCACGAAGCCGACGACGTGGCCGCCGATGCGGCCGAAGGCGGTCACCGCCTCCTTGGCGCGCTCCGGCTGTATCTCGAAGTAGTCGCCGTAGTCGCAGACCTGCTGGATGATGATCGACACGTCGAAGGGCGTGTTGAAGCCGGTCGGCGAGTTGAAGGCCTTCTTGAGGAGCGTGTTGATCTCCCAG